>JASFTY010000087.1:0-11170 GCA_050050535.1 Gemmatimonadales bacterium
ATCCACCACAGGTTGAGTGCAACGTTGACCAGTGCCATCGCCACGTTGACCAGCGCCACCGACCCGGGCAGGCCGCGGCCGTTCAGATCGGCGCTCAGCAGTCGCCCTACCGACAGGCTCAAGATGCCAGGGAGCAGCAACCAGAGGAGCGGGACGGCGGGCAAGAACGCAGTCCCGAACAGGACATATATGAGCGGCCAGGCGACCAACGCCAGCCCGACGCAGAGCAACAGCGTCAGCGACAGCGTGTGCCGGCACGCCACCGGCGTGACCCGCCGCGCGTCCTCTCGTGTGGCAGCGGCGATCCTGGGGAAGAGGACCGTTCCCACCGCCGAGGGCGGCAGGTTCAGCTTCTCGGCCAGCCCCACGGCGGTCACGTAGTAGCCCAGAGCGGCAGGGCCCGCCAGGTAGCCTACGAGGAGCATGTCGGACCGGTAGTGGAGGAACCAGCCGACATTTGCCGCGTGGACGCGGATGCCGTAGCGCAACGCCTCTGGCACGACTCCGGGTGTCAGCCGGATCCGGCCCGAGCTCGTCAGCAGCAGCAGACTCGCGGTCCCGACGACGGCCAGCAGGCTGGAGCCGCCGGACGCGAGGACGGCGCCGGCGACGCCCAGGCGCAGGACGACGACGAGCGCGAGCAGCAGCACGAGCGTGGCGACGGGGCCGATGAGGGAAGCGAGGTTGTAGGCGCGGTATCTTTCGAGCCCCAGGATCGCCGACTGCAGACAGAGCGCGATGAGCGTGACCGGCAGCAAGGCGACCAGTATCCAGACGAGCGGCGGATCGACCTGTGCCGTCCGCAGGTAGCCGATGTAGGGCGGTAGTCGCGAGAGCACACTGTAGGCGGCGATGAGCAGCAGCCCGAGGCCCGCCGATAGGGACGCCAGGGTGAAGGCGGTCGAGCGCGCGGCGTCCCTGTTCCGGGCCACCAGGTAGACGATCGCCTGATCGAGGCCGAGGCCGCCGGAGATCTGCAGGAAGGTCGGGATCAGGATGATCAGCGCGTATTGGCCGCGGCCCGCGGGACCGAGCGCGCGCGCCACGATCACCGAGCTGGCGACGCCGAGGAGCAGCGCCGCGACCCGGGCGGTCAAGGTGATCGAAGCGCTGCGCGCCAGCCCACCGGGAACGAACGCCGTCCCGGATCCGGCTTCGCCTTTGCCTAGCCGCACTAGCACCCTCTATTCCGCCGTGCTCGCGCGTCCGGGAGCGCAGCCGTTGGTGAGTTACCGCCGTCTTCAACGGCTGCGCTTAGCAGCTCCAGCTCCGCTGGAATCACCGTCTCGGCGGCACAGCGCTCCACGACATGATCACGTGCGTTCTGGCCCATCGCTCGAAGACGCCGGCGATCGCTCGCCAGTGCGAGCACCGCCTGCCGTAGACTCGCTGCGTCACTCCGCTCCACAAGGTAGCCGTCGACACCGTCGCGGACGAACTCGGGGATGCCGCCCGCGCGGGCGGCGACGACGGGCAGGCCGCACGCCATCGCCTCGCACATCGCGACACCCTGCGCTTCCGTGCGCGCGGGAGCGACGAAATAGTCGTACTCGTTCATCAGCGTCGGGACCTCGGCGTGCGGGACCGCTCGTTCCTGCAGGGTGACAGCCGCGCTCGACGCGTCGATCTGCCGCCGCAGCAGCCCGGCGTCGGGTCCCGTGCCGACGATCGTTAGCTCCGTCTCCTGGAGACCGGCGAAGGCGGCGATCGCGACGTCCAGCCCGTACTTCCGTGCCAGCCCGCGTAACGCGAGCCCCCGCGGCCGGTCGGCCGCCCGCGCCGCGGCCGCGCCGGGTCGGAATCGCTGCACGTCGACCGGGTTCGGTATGATCGCCGTGCGCCGGTGGGCGAACCGCATGCTGCGTTCGGCGGTGCAGCGCATCCACTGCGAGACGTAGACGACCGCCGTCGAGCTGGCGAGGAAGCGCCGCAGCCGCCAGAGCTTGCGCACGTCGTGGGGTAGCGACAGGGCGCGGGCCAGCCCGCGATGGTAGCCGTGGAGCGCCGTGAACATGGCCTCGTAGCCATGAATCCACACGACCCGCGGTTGTGACAGCCGATCGGAGAGGCGCGTATGTGCGCTGCCCGGGTAGGGCGTGTGCACCGCGACGACGTCGGCGCCGAATCGCAGGCAGTCGGCCTCTGCCGCGTCGATGTCACCGGCGACGATCGGTATCCGCTCGTACTCGCTCCGCGGCGGCGCGGCTCGGCCCGGACGATACACCCGCACCTCGTGTCCCGCTGCCCGGTAGGCGGACGCGCGGGTATGGACGTAGACGCCGCTTCCCGGGTTGGCCCGATCCGGGTAGTACTCAGTCAGTATCGCGATCTTCATTCGACGTGCGAACGGGGCGGGTCGGGCGAGGGGGCACCCTAAGATGAACCCACGGGCGGCCCGATTGCAACATCGGGGTGGCGTTGACGGGGCGGGCGAGCGGGTCGATCTTTTACTTGCCCTCCGCTCCGCGTTATCCGCCATCTGCCTGTCCCCGAGTTGGGGTGCGCCATCTACCTCGCGACACAGTGAAGCGAGCAACCATCATCGTCGCAGTCGCCGGAACGGCCTTCGCCCTGTTGGCGGGTCTGGCCGCTCAGCGCATGGGTGTTGTCGCGGTCGCGGGAGTGATCGGACTCGGCCTCGCGGCGGCGGCGTTCATCGATCTCCGGATCACCCTGCTGGCGATCGTGCCGGCCATGGTCATGCTGCCCGAGCTGCCGCTGGCGCTGCCGGTGCGGACCGAGGACTTGCTGATCGCTCCGCTCGCTGCCGCCTGGCTGACGCGCCTGGCGCTGGGATATGAGAGCCTGCCCAAGACGCGTCTCAATTGGCCGCTGTTCGCGATCGTCATCGTCGAGTTAGCCGCCGTTCTCTGGGGTGTCTATCGCGGTACCGCCGGCATCGCTGCGGAGCTCTACAGCGCGACGTTCTTCTTCTTGAAGACGCTTGAGGTGACGCTGATGTACTTCATCGTCATCTCGGCGATCCGCAGCGAGCGTGACCTGCGCCTTTTCACCTACGTCTTCTGCGCGGCCGGTGCGGCGCTGGGGGTCTGGGGGATCTTCGAGCGGGGCGCCGGAGCCGGCGAGCCGATCACCGGGCCGGCGGGCCACGGAGGCTACAGCCTGCTCGGCCTCACTTTCGTCGTGCTGCTGGCGGTCCTGGCGAGCCTGTATCTCACTCAGCGGTCGCGGCTGCCGCGGCTGCTGCTGGCCCTGGCCGCTGCGCCGGTGGCCTACTCGCTGCTCTTCACCTTCTCGCGGCAAAGTTACGTCGGTGGTGCGGCGGCGATCGCGGCGATCGTCTGGGTGCGCCGCCGCAGGTTGATCGTGCTCGCCTTGCTGCTGGCGCTCGCGCTGCCGCTGGTCGTGCCCGAGGTCGTGCAGGAGCGCGCCGAGTCGATCGTTACCAACGCGCCCGACCCGCTGACCGGGACACGACCGTACGCGACGCGCGTCAACGTGTTGCGCCAGCGACTCCCCGAGGTCCTGTCACAAAGCCCCCTGATCGGGCTCGGGCTCGCGGCACTGCCACCGGGCTTTCTCGACAACCAGTACTTGCTCGTCCTCTACTATACGGGCCTGATCGGGCTGGCCGTGTTTCTCTGGCTCCTGTGGACGGCGGCGCGCACGTCCTTCGACGCCGTGCGATCGCTGAAGGGCGGGAGCCGGGGGCTGGCACTGGCCTGGTTCGCCGCGACGCTCGGGCTCGCCGTTGCCGGGCTGGCGGGCAGCCCGTTCGTCGCCGTGCGGGTCCGGCAGGTATACTGGTTTCTGGCTGCCCTCGCGGTCGCGGCGGTCCGCACGGCGAGCGATCGGGAGCCGGACGAGCGCCGGCCGCAGGCGCGAGAGGTGGCCGATTGAGAGGCTTGCTGCTGACTCAGGAATTCCCGCCCGCCTTCTCGGGTGGGATCTCGATGTACTACTACCACCTCTGCGGCCGTCTGGATGGCGCGCTGGCGGTGCTCACCCCGCTGGGTCCGGGTGCGGCGGAGTACGACGCCGCACAGTCCTTCGTGATCCACCGGCGGCGCATTCCCGTCGTATCGCCGGCGTTGATGACTCGTGGCCGGATCGGCATCCGGCGTTTCGCCCAGATGGCCTACCTGGCCACCGCCCAGTGGACGCTGTTCCACCGACACGCGCGTCGGATACTGAGGGAAGAGCCGGCGGATGTGCTGTTGATCGGTCACCTGTACTTGGGCACGCTGGGGCCGCGTATTCGTCGCCGGACGGGCGTGCGCTACGGTATCATGCTCCACGGGTCGGAGCTGCACCGCTACATGGGGTGGCGCGCGGTGAGGCGGAGGATGCTCGGCGCTCTGGACGCGGCCGACTTTCTGGTGGTGAACAGCGAGTTTACGCGTCGGCAGTATCTGGAGCGGGGCGTGCGGAGTGACCAACACATCTTGAAGGTCAACCCCGGTGTCGACACGACCCAGTTCAGGCCGGATGCCGGCGATCCTCTGGCGATAAGGGAGCGGTACGGTCTGGCTGATCGGCCGGTTCTGCTGTCGGTGGCACGACTCGTGGAATGGAAGGGTCAGGACATGGTGCTGGAAGCGCTGCCGCGCATTCGCGATGCGGTGCCCGACATCGCGTACGTGATCGTCGGTGAGGGGCCACACCGCGCCGCTCTGGCCAGATCGGTGAGGCGGTTGGGGCTCGAGCGGCAGGTCGTGTTCGCGGGGTTCGTGCCGTCGGCGGAATTGCCATCGTACTATCGGGCGGCTGACGTCATGGTCGTCCCGAGCCGCGAGTTCGCGGTTGGCTTACCCATCGAGGGCTTCGGCATCGTCTACGTCGAGGCCGGGGCGTGTGGCACGCCGACGATCGGCGGTCTGGGCGGTGGCACGGAGGAGTCGATCGCGGATGGCGTGACAGGCTTTCGGGTCGATCCGAACGATCCCGCGGCGATAGCGAGCGCGGCGCTCGAGTTGCTGGAGGACCGGGCGCTCGCCGATCGCTTCGGGCGGGCGGGCAGGGAGCGAGCCGTGAACGAGTTCGATTGGTCGATACAGGCGGCCCGCATCCGCGCCTCTCTGGAGAGCTTGGTCGATGAAGACTAGCAGGTCGCTGAAAAGCGATGCAGATGCCCGCTGGGAAGGTGCCGGGGGACCGACGCGCGGAGTTGGTTCTAGCGACCCGGCTCGGATCCTCGGGCCGAGTTTGCAGGTGAGCTGCCCGATCTCCTGGCGGAGATCACCGGACCCCGACTGCCGGGTCGACCGGAGCGCGCGGTCCCCCGGCGCCGACCTGACTCACCGCACCCTTTTTCAGCGACCTGCTAGGGGCGCCCGCCGGCGGATTCCTCGCCGCGAGCGCGGAGCGGCACGGTGCGCATACTCCAGGTGACTGCCATCCCGGTCACGGCGCTGCGCTTCGTGGTGCCGCTGGCGCGCGCGCTGCGCGACGCCGGCCACGAAGTCGAGCTCGCCAGCGGCCCCGGACTGGGCTCGGGCGCGATCGAGGAGCTCGGCTTCAGAGTCCACCGCGTACCCATCTCGCGCGGCCTGTTGAGCGTCAGCAACCTCCACGCCATGGGCGCGCTGCGCTCGTTGATCCCGGCCGGCCAGTTCGACGTCGTGCATGCCCATACGCCGGCCGCCGCGACGGTAGCCCGGGCGGCCGCCCGGCGGCTGGACGTCCGGCTGCTGTACACGATGCACGGGTCGCCCTGGGGATCGGGAAGCCCGGCCTGGCAGCGAGCGCTCTTTACGGCCATAGAGCGGCGGCTGGGCCGCCGTACCGACTGTGTGTTCGCCGTCAATCCGGAGGACGCGGCGGACTGCGTGGCGCGTGCTGGGCTGCCGGAGCGGTCGGTGCGGCTGCTACCGGCCGGTGGGTCCGGCGTGGCGCCGGAGTTCTTCCTCTCGGAGCGGGAGACGAGCGAGCTGCGGCGCGCGACTCGAGAGCGGCTGGGCCTCGGGCCGGATGACCGGGTGATCGTCTACGTGGGGCGGACCGCCGCGGCGAAGGGGATGGGCACTCTGGCGCGAGCCTTCGCGCGCCTCGCGTCGGAAGACGATGCGGCGCGGCTTCTGATCGTCGGCGCTGCGCTGGAGGGCGAAAGGGGTGTGTACTCGGAGGAACGGTTCCTCGCCGAGGTGGGAGGGCGGGCCGCCGAGCGTGTCATTTGGGAAGGGTTCAAGGAGAGTGTACCTCCCTTCATCGCGGCGGCGGACGTCCTCGCGCTCGCTTCTCAACGGGAGGGCTTCGGGATGAGTCTCGCCGAGGCCGCGGCGCTGGGCCGGCCGGTCGTCGCCACGGAGACCCGGGGCGCCCGTGCGGTCGTGGAGCCGGGCGTTACGGGGCTCCTCGTACCGGTGGATGATGCGGTCGCCCTGGCGGACGTGTTGAGGGAGCTCTTAGGTGACGATGAGAGGAGGTCGCGCATGAGTGAGGCGGCGCGAGCCCGGGCGGCTGAGCGTTTCGGCAGGGAGCGTGTCTTGAGGGCGTATCTCGACGCGTACGAGGCGCTGGAGGGTTCGGCGGCCTGATGAGCCAGGATGACAGAAGGGGACCGACCCGGATCGTCTTCGTCGTGGACAACGTCAGCTTCCGCGGCGGCGAGCGCACGATCCTACAGCTGGCCGGTGGCCTGCCCCGCGCCCGCTACGAGGTAGCTGTGGCCTGCTCGCCGGGCGGCGTATTCGTCGAGCGGCTGCACGATCTCGGTGTTCCGGTCATCGCCGCGGAGATGCGCAGGCGGCGGCGCCTGGACACCGTGCTGGCGCTGGCGCGCGAGCTCAGGCGCCGCCGCCCGCATATCGTGCACACGCAGGGGCGCGGCGACCCGTTCGGCCGGCTGGCCGCACTGTTGGCCCGGGTGCCGGCGGTGGTGTCGACGACGGCGATGATCGCGACCCGCTACGATGTGGAGGAATGGTGGCGGCGCGCCCTGTACCGGGCGATCGACTTCACCACCGACCGGTTGGTGGACCGCTACATCGTGGTCAACCGCGGGTCGGTCGACGTGTTGACCGAGCGTCACGGCGTGCCACGCCGGCGGGTCGTCGTGATACCGAACGGTATCGAGCTGGAGCGCTACGATCCCGTCAAAGCGCGAGGCCGCGGCTGGCGCGAACGACTGGGCGTCCCAGAGGACGCGATTCTCGTCGGCGGCCTCGGTCGGCTCACCGCGCAGAAGGGGTTCGACGATCTGATACGCGCGTTCGCCGCCATCGACAGGCCGGATGCCTGGCTGGTGATCGCCGGCGATGGGCCGGACTGGGAGGAGCTGCGGGAGCTGGCCCGGATGTTCGACGTCTCGGGACGAGTCCTGATCCCCGGCTTCGTCGATGACGTTCCCGGCCTGCTGGCGGCACTCGACCTGTTCGTGCTCTCGTCGCGACAGGAAGGGCATCCGATGGTGATGCTGGAGGCGATGGCGATGGCGAAAGCCGTGGTCGCCACGGACATCCCCGGGGTCGGTGACACGATCACGGACGGCGTCGAGGGCCGCCTGGTGCCGGCGGGCGACCTGGCGGCGCTGGCGAATGCCATGGCCGCTCTCGTAGATGACAGGGAGGTCGCCGGCCGCCTCGCTCGTAACGCCCGCAAGAAGATCGAGCGCGAGTACACCGTGGAGCGGATGGTCAGGCGAACCGAAGTGCTGTACGATGGTCTGCTCGCGGAGAAGGGCCTGACAGTGTAACTTAGGATTGTCCGCTGTCCGCCCCCGCCACCGCCCTGCACCCGAATCCTATGCCGGGCTGGCAACAAGCCGTCAAGCGAGGTCTCGATATCCTGTTGAGCGCCGCGGGGCTCGTGTGTCTCGCGGTACCCTTCGGGCTCATCGCTCTGGCGGTCAGGCTCGACTCGGCCGGACCCATCTTCTTCCGCCATCCCCGGGTAGGTAAGGGCGGAGCCGGGTTCGTGCCGCTCAAGTTCCGTACGATGGTCGAGGGCGCGATCGAGCAGGGGTTCGGCACCACGCTCAGCGAGGACGATGTGCGGCTGACCCGGGTTGGCGCCTTCCTGCGCCGCTGGGCGCTGGACGAGCTGCCACAGCTGTGGAACGTCCTGAAAGGCGAGATGAGCCTGGTGGGGCCGCGTCCGACGTTCGCCTACCAGGTGGAGCGCTACGACGAGTTCCAGCGTCGGCGGCTCGAGGTCAAGCCGGGGATCACCGGCTGGGCGCAGGTCAACGGCAGGAACGCGATCACTTGGCCGGCGCGGATCGAGCTCGACGTCTGGTATGTGGACCACGCGACGCTGTGGCTGGACCTGAAGATACTGGCCAGGACCGTGTGGCTGGCCTACGTGGTGCGCGGCGGCATCTACGGCACGGACGGCGTCAACCCTGACTTTCGCTGATCGATGAGCGAGATGAAGCCGGTCATCATCTACGGCGCGGGTGGCCACGGCAAAGTCGTGCTCGACGCGCTGCTGCGGAGCGGCCGCGAGATCGCCGGCTTCGTCGATGACGATCCGCAGCGTGCCGGCGACCACCACTGCGGGTACCCGGTCGCCGCGGCGCCGGGCGACCTCGATTCACCGGACGCCGCCGACCTGGTGGTCGCGATCGGCGATGCGGCCGGCCGCCAGCGGGCGACGGCCCGGGTCGAGGAGCTGGGCTACGGGCTGGCGACCGCCGTGCACCCGACCGCCGTGATCGCCGACGGCGTGCGGCTCGCACCCGGTGCCATGGTGATGGCCGGTGCCGTGGTGAACCCCGACGTCTCGATCGGGCGGAGCACGATCATCAATACCGGCGCGATCGTCGATCACGACTGCACGATCGGCGACTTCGCCCACGTGGGCCCCGGCGCACGGCTGGCCGGCGGCGTGCGCGTCGGCGCCCGCACGCTCGTCGGCGTGGGCGCCAGCGCGATCCCCGGCGTCAGCATCGGTGCCGATGCCGTCGTCGCGGCCGGCGCCGTGGTGGTCGCGGACGTGGAGGACGGCATGAAGGTAGCCGGGATACCGGCGCGGCCGATCGGCTGATGGTCGAGCGCATCCCACTCTCGCGACCCGATATCGGCGACGCCGAGCGCGTCGCGGTCGAAGAGGTGCTGGCGAGCGGACGGCTGAGCCTGGGCCCGCGGCTCGAGGCGTTCGAGTCGGCGCTGGCGCGGGTCGCCGGCACCGAGCACGCCGTGGCAACGTCCAGCGGGACTGCCGCGCTGCACCTCGCGGTGCGGGCGCTGGGGCTCGCCCCCGCTGACGAGGTCATTACGACACCGTTCAGCTTCGTCGCTTCGGCCAACTGCCTGCTGTTCGAGGGCGTCAGACCGGTCTTCGTCGACGTCGAGGCCGATACGCTGAACATCGATCCCGAGCTCGTGCGGCGCGCCGTTGGCGAGCGGACGCGTGCGATTCTGGCGGTCGACGTGTTCGGTCACCCCGCCGACTGGGACGCGCTCCGTGCCATCGCCGACCGGTTCGGCCTGCTGGTCATCGAGGACTCGGCGGAGGCGCTGGGCAGCAGCTATCGCGGCCGGCGAGCCGGTGGCCTGGGGGACGTGGGCGTGTTCGGCTTCTATCCCAACAAGCAGATCACCACGGGCGAGGGCGGCGCGCTGGTCACCGGCGATGACGGGATCGCCCGGCTCTGTGACAGCCTGCGCAATCACGGGCGCGAGCCGGGCGGTGACGAGTGGATAGAGCACGAGCGGTTGGGCTACAACTACCGGCTGTCCGAGCTGGCCTGCGCTCTGGGGCTCGTGCAGCTGGAGCGGCTGGAGTCGCTGGCGGAACGCCGCGCGCGCGTGGCCGGCTGGTACGACGAGCGGCTGGCGGGCGATGACGCGGTACTCAGGCCGGCGGTGCGTGATGATATCCTTCTCAGCTGGTTCGTCTACGTGGTGCGGCTCGGCGACCGGTATGACCGGGAGGACCGCGATCGTGTGATCGCGGCGCTCCGCGCGCGCGGTATCGGCTGTCGCAACTACTTTCCGCCGATCCATCTGCAGCCGTTCTACCGCGAGCGTTACGGCTACGAGCCCGGCGATTTCCCGGTGACCGAGTCGGCGGCCGAGCGAACGATCGCGCTGCCCTTCTTCAGCACCATGAGCGAGGCGCAGGTGGACGAGGTAGTGGCCCAGCTGCGCGGCCTATTGTAATCGGGCGATGAAGAGACCACCGCATCTCTGGACCCTGCTGGTCGACTCGCTGCTGGCGCTGGCCTGCTACGCCGGCGCCTACGCCATCCGTGTGCCCGACCTGCTCGACGTCTACCTGCCAACCATCACCGTGACCGCGCCGCTGGTCGTCGCCGTCTGCGCCGCCAGCTTCCTGGCGACCGGGCTCTACCGGTCGGTCCCCAAGTATGCCAGCCTCGATACCTTGCTCGCCGTGGCGCGGGCGGTGACGGTGAGCGTCGCCGTGTCGGCGCTGCTCGTCTTCATCATCTGGCGCGGCAGCAACGTGCCGCGCTCCGTCTTCATCATCCACTGGATGCTGATGATGCTGGTGCTGGGCGGCCTGCGGCTCTGGCCGCGGCTGCGCCGCTACCCGCTGATCCCGCTGCGTGCCGCCTGGGCCGACCGGATCCCGGTCCTCATCTATGGTGCAGGCGACGCCGGGGCGCTGCTCGTGCGCGACATGCTGGACCGCAAGAACGGGTCGTACTGGCCGGTCGGCTTCGTCGACGACGATCCCGCCAAGCAGGGGCGCACCGTGCACGGCCGGCCGGTGCTGGGCGGCGGCGCCGACGTCGGGCGCGTCGTGCAGGACGGGTACGTACGCGAGATCCTGGTGGCGATCCCGTCGGTCAGCGGCGTCGAGCTGCGCCGCATCGTCGAGAGCTGCGGCCGCCAGGCGCCGGGCGTCCCCGTCAAGACGCTGCCCAGCCTGGGCGACATCATCTCGGGTCGCGTCTCGGTCCGCGAGTTCCACGACGTGCGGATCGAGGACTTGCTGAAGCGCTCGCCGCGCGACCTCGACCCCGAGCGGATCCGCGAATTCATCGCCGGCAAGACGGTATTCGTCACCGGTGCCGGCGGCTCGATTGGCGCGGAGCTCTGCCGCCAGGTCGCCGCCTGCGGCCCGGCCGAGCTGGTCATGTTCGAGCAGAGCGAGTACAACCTCTACGCCATCGACTCCGAGATCGCCGAGCTGCACCCCGACCTGCCACGCCAGGCGGTCCTGGGCGACGCCAGTCACCGCGCCTCGATCGAGCCCGTGATCGTGCGCGCGCGGCCCGACACGATCTTCCACACCGCCGCCT
>JASFTY010000088.1:0-11087 GCA_050050535.1 Gemmatimonadales bacterium
TACATCTGCTGCCCCAAGTAGAGACTCGGCCAATCGGCGACCCGTCACGCGGACCGTTTCACCCTGAGCCCAACCTTCACTACTTTTGATGACGTGATCCGGAATATGGTTGCATCTGACTTTCTGGCCGCCGAGGTGTGAGCGTGAACCAGCTACCGATTCCATCGCATTTCGAGCCCGCCCGCGTCGGCGAGGTCTGGCGGGTCCCATACCAGGCGCGCGCCGACGAGGCGGCCGCCTGGGCACGGGAGCACGAGCTCAGCGCCGCCGCCGCCGACTCGCCCCGTATCTGCCTCGTCCTGGTCGACTGCCAGAACACGTTCTGCATCCCGGGGTTCGAGCTGTTCGTGGCCGGGCCGACGGGTCGTGGGGCCGTGGAGGACAACATCCGCCTCTGCGAGTTCATCTACCGCAATCTGGGCGTGATCACCCAGATCACTCCGACAATGGATACGCACACGGCCATGCAGATCTTCCACCCCGTCTTCTGGGTGAACGAAGAGGGCGAGCATCCGGCGGGTGGCGCGACGATCATCAGCGACGAAGAAGTCGAGCGCGGTGTCTGGCAGGTGAACCCGGCGGTGGCAGCGAGCATAGCGGACGGCGACTACGAGTACTTGCAGCGCCACGCGCTGCACTACCTGGGCACGCTGGCCGAAGGGGGCAAGTATCCGCTGCTGGTCTGGCCCTACCACGCCATGCTCGGCGGGATCGGGCACGCTTTGGCATCGGCGGTGGAGGAGGCGGTCTTCTTCCACGCGATCGCCCGCGCGAGTCAGCCGCGCTTCGAGGTCAAGGGCGGCAACCCGCTGACCGAGCACTATTCGGTCCTCCATCCCGAGGTCCTGACGGGTCCGGACGGCGAGCCGATCGCGGAGAAGAACGCACCGCTGATTCGGACACTGCTCGAGTTCGACGCGGTAATCATCGCCGGCCAGGCGAAGAGCCACTGTGTGGCCTGGACGGTCAACGACCTGCTGACCGAGGTGCGTGCGGAAGATCCGGCGCTGGTCGAAAAGGTCTATCTCCTGGAGGACTGCACGTCACCCGTCGTGGTGCCGGGCGCCGATTTCTCCCAACAGGCGGACGCGGCGTTCCAGCGCTTCGCGGACGCGGGCATGCACGTGGTGCGGTCGAGCGAACCGATCGAAAGGTGGCCGGGTCTCGGTGGGAGGTAGTCGGTCGGTCGGTCCTTCGGTGGTCCCTCGGTCAGCCGCGAGGCTGCCGGTACTCGCCTTCCAGCCGCGAGAGGAGCTCGGCCCGGCGATCGTAGAGCCGCTTCAGCGTCCGGGGGTCGTGCCGCGCCAGGACGTAGGCGGCCAGCAGCGGCAGCCCCACGCTCACGTCGAGGTAGCAGACCACCGTGTCGGGCAGTCCGCCCGGGTCCACCTTCCCCCAGCTCACCGCCTCGGAAGGCGTAGCACCCGACAGACCGCCGGTGTCGGGGCGCGCGTCGGTGATCTGGATGAAGTAGTCGTGGCCCACCTCCTCCAGCCCCAGGACCTCTTGAAGCTGAGGCTCGGTCTGCAGCAGAAAGTTCTTCGGGCTACCGCCGCCCATGATCACCACGGCGCTCTTGCCGCCCGACCGCTTGGCACCCAAGACGATGGCCGCCGTCTCGTTCACGTCGATGGCGGGGTCGATCCGCAGCTCGCCGCCGGCGAGGGCGCGCTCGGCAACGTTCATCCCGATGCTGGAGTCGCCCGGCGCCGGTGAGTAGATCGGCACGCCGGCCTGGTAGCACACCGCCAATATCGACTTACGCTCGAGCCCCAACGCTCGCTCACGCTCCAGTACGTAGCGCCCAATCAGATGGTGGAACTCGGCCGTCCCCATCGTGCGCTGGAACTCGTCACCATCGATGAGCTGGCGGAAAAAAGCGTCGGTGGAGAGCAGCACATCGTAGTCAAAGAAGACATCGTAGATGCGGACGACCCCTTCCTCCCTCAGTTGAACGTCGCTCACCGTCGGCCGGCCCTGGTGCAGCGCGAGCCCGATTCCGAAGTGCGTGTCGTGGTAAAGGATCGCTCCCGTCGAGACGATCCAATCGATGAACCCCGCCTCGACCAATGGGACCAGCGCCGAGATGCCGAGGCCCGCCGGCGTGAGCGCCCCGCTGAGGCTCACTCCCACCGTCACATCGGGCTCGAGCACCCGATCCACGTACAGACGGCACGCCTCCCGGAGACGGCCCGCGTTGTAGGCCAGGAAGGCACCGTCGATCAGATCAGCGACCCGCTCAGCGCCGGTGATCGGCGACGGGTCGATCGGCGCCCCGCGCAGGTACTGACTCGAGCTCCGCTCCGAGCGCTCCCGCATCTCGCCTCGCTATTCCGGGTTGAACAAGCCAGCAGTCGAAACGAAGCTAGAGTAGGGCCGCGGGACGGTGCAAGGGATTCGGGAGTTGGACCGCCGGGTATGCGTGGTATCGCGGAGTCTGGGAATCGATCAGCTCCCGTTACGCTCGTTGTGCGCGCTTATGATGATCTCGGCCGCCTGCTCCGGCGAATTCGCCGTCAGGATGATGTCGAGGTCCTCCGGCGAGATCTTGCCCTCCGCCAGCACACTGTTCTTCAGCCACCGGACAAGCGAGGAATGGTAGCGGTTGTTGTACATGACGAGCGGGAAGTTGTGGACCTTGCCGGTCTGGATGAGCGTCAGCGCCTCGAACATCTCGTCCATCGTCCCGTAGCCGCCGGGAAAGATGACGAAACCCTCAGAGTAGCGCACGAACATCGTCTTGCGCACGAAGAAATAGCGGAAGGTCAGGGTCAGGTCGACGTAGCGATTGACGGCCTGCTCGAACGGAAGCTCGATGTTCAACCCGACGGAGAGACCGCCGCCCAGCTGGGCACCTTTGTTCGCCGCCTCCATGATGCCGGGCCCCGCGCCGGTCATCACCGCGAACCCCGCCTCGGCCAGCAGCCGACCCGTCTCGGTCGCAGCCTTGTAGTCAGGGTCGTTGCGCGGCGTGCGCGCCGAGCCGAAGATCGACACCGCAGGACCGATCCGCGCCAGCGTATCGAACCCGTCAACGAACTCGCCCATGATCCGGAACACGCGCCACGGATCTCTCAGCGACGGCTCCGGGATCGGCTCGAATCCCTCCGGCAACCGCTCGACCCTCGGCGGCAGAGCCTCTGCCGCCTCGAGGTCCGCCGCGCGCCGACTGAACAGGCGCTCGTCTTCCGTGGCCGGCCCAGGGCCACGCCGATCCACATGCCTGACCTTGGCCTTCGGCCGTGATCGCCGCTTCGCCGCCGCACCCTTCCTACGTTTCTCCATCAGACTCGAAGCTCCTGACGCAAACTCCACGGCCCTCCACAGCCGGAGCCGCAGGGGGTGGAAACGTTTGTGGATAACCCCGCAAGCCCTTGCCCTGCATGGGGTTAGCCTGGGAAAACCGCCCCCTAGACGCCGAGGGCGGCCGCGCTGCCGCCGACCGCCCCGTCGACCGTCGCACGGGCGATGGGCGACTAGTCGCCACCCGGGGTGGGCTGTGGGTCCGGGGCCTTGACCTCTGGAGCAGCTGGCTTTTCGGCAGGCTTGACGACGCGGGAGCCGCCACTCTCCTCCATGTGGACTTGCCCGTTGAAGCGGGCGCCCTCGTCGAGCTGGACACGGCGACTGCGCAGCTCGCCCTGGATGTCGCAAGTCGACTGGAGCTCGAGCCGACTGTCTGCCGCGATGTTGCCGCTCACGCGTCCACTGACGACGGCATCCTGGGTGAAGATGTCACCGATCACCTCGCCGCTACGACCGACGACGACGGACTTGCCGGCACGGATCGTTCCCTCGACGCGGCCTTCGACGCGAATGGTTCCATCGGTCTCGCAGTCGCCGACGATATTCATGCCGGGCGCGATGAGAGAGATTGCGGCATCGCCGGATTCACGCTCGCTCTTGGGCATGGGCTTTTTCTGTTCCTCAGCGGTTCTCTTGTCACGTCCAATCATAGGGCACACTCACGAACTTGATCCCGTTCTTTGCTGCACTAGAGTGAACGGGTCGATGGGCCGGCCGTCCTGCAAGATCTCGAAATGGAGGTGCGGCGCCGTCGAGCGACCGGTGTTACCGGAGAGGGCGATCACCTGATTCTGCAGTACCGTGTCTCCCGGAGCGACGTAGAGCCGGGACGCATGACCATACATCGATTCGTAGCCAGAGTTCCCGTGCACGATCAAAACGAATAGCCCGTAGATCGAGTCGGAGCGGGCCTCGGCGACCACGCCGGCGCCGCTGGCGCGAATGTAGGAATGCTGAGCCACAGCGATGTCGATGCCTGGGTGCGAGCCGTCCTGGGCCGCCTGTAGTGTCTGGGTCACATACCCTGCGGCGGCCAGCGGCCAGCTGGTGGGGATCTCAGGCGAGAGGCCGGTGCCTAGAGCTCCGTCGTCCTCCGTTCCCGGTCCTTCGGCTGGGAGTATCTCGGGAGCCGGGTTCTGCGCCAGGATGTCGCCGCCCAGCATGGTGCGGATTTTCTCGTACTCTTCCTGGAGTTGGGTGAGGGCGGAAGCCAACACCTGAACCTTGGCATTGTCCGCCTCGAGCTGTGCGATCTGGCGCTCGAGGGCGGGAATCCGCGCCGTCTGGGCAGCGAAGTACCACCAGCTACCGAGCAGCATCGCGAGCCCGACTCCGGCCGCGACGGCCAGGGCGGCGCCGATCCGCAGCCCTCGCGGCGTCAGGCGCAGGCTGCGAGTGCGCTCGGTATCACCGGGGACGAGCACGATCGTGTAGCCGCCGTCGTTCTCTTTCATGGTCTCCTGCTCAGATGACGCCGCCGACGCCGACGATGACCTCGACGACACGCTCGAAGTCCGCAGCGTCGCGGAATGGGATCTCGATGCGACCGCGATTCGACCCGTCCAGCTTCACCCGCACCGCCGTCCCCAGAGCCCGGGCCAACGCCCGCTCCGCCTTCGCCGCGAAGGCACTGGCCCGCTCATCGGCCACCTGCGCCTTCGGCTTGCGCGGCTTCGTCGTCGTCCGCCGCTGGCGGACCCGCTCCTCCACCTCGCGCACCGACAGGCCGTCTCGGGCCGCGGCCCGTGCCAGCTCGACCACGCGCTTCTCGTCACTCAGCCCCAGCAGCGCCCGGGCGTGGCCCGCCGAGATATCGCCGTCCGCCAGCAGCGCACGAACCGCCTCCGGCAGACCCAGCAGCCGAATCGTGTTGGCGACCGTGGAGCGGTCACGGCCGACCCGGGCTGCGACCTGCGCCTGCGTGAGGCCGAACTCGTCCACGAGCCGGCGGTAGGCGTGCGCCTCATCGAGGGGGCTGAGGTCCTCGCGCTGCAAGTTCTCGATCAGCGCCAGGACAATCATCGTCCGATCGTCGACATCGCGAACCACGACCGGTACGCGGTCCCAGCCCAGCTCCTTCACCGCCCGGAAGCGACGCTCACCGGCGACGACTTCCCAACCCCCGTCGGCCACCGGCCGGACCAGGACCGGCTGGAGCAGTCCGTTCTCTTTGATCGAGGCGACGAGCTCCTCAAGCCCCTCGCGATCCATCGCCTGGCGCGGCTGAAACGGGTTCGGCCGCAGCTTGTCGATGGCGACTTGCTCGGTCTCGCCGCGGCTCGCCGCCTCTTCGGGGAGATAGTCGCCCAGCAGCGCGCTGAGCCCCTTACCGAGTCGCTTCTGCTGTTTCTTAGCCACTGCCATTCCTGCTCATCAGTTCTTTTGCCAACTCGAGATAGCTCGCCGCGCCCGCACACAGCACGTCGTAGCTCAGGATCGGCTTCCCAAAGCTGGGCGCCTCCGCTAGCCTGATGTTCCGAGGAATCGCCGTCCTGAACACCTTCGGGCCGAAGTACTCGCGAGCTTCATCGGCAACCTGACGGGAGAGGTTCAGCCGCTCGTTGAACATCGTCAAGAGCACGCCCTCGATCTGCAGCCCCGGGTTCAGCCCGCGCTGCACCAGCCGCACCGTGTTCAGCAGTTGGGTGAGGCCTTCCAAGGCGTAGTACTCGCACTGGATCGGGATCAGGACCGTATCGGCAGCCGCCAGCGTGTTCACCGTGAGCAGCCCCAGCGACGGCGGCGAGTCGATGATGACATACTCATAGCGATCCCTGAGCGGCTCGAGGGCCTGCCGCAGAAGCGTCTCGCGCCCCTCCCTCCCCGTCATCGCAACCTCCGCCCCCAGTAGGTCACGATGCGAGGGGAGCAGGTCGAGGGCGGCGAAGTGCACACCCCGGATCACCGTCTCACCCGCCGACAGCCCCTCCAGCAGCACATCGTAGATCGACCCCCTCAACTCATCACGGTCGACCCCCAGCCCACTCGTGGCGTTTCCCTGGGGGTCCGCATCGACGACCAGCGTGGAGCGCTCGGCGACGGCGAGGCAAGCGCCGAGATTGATGGCGGTGGTCGTCTTTCCGACGCCACCCTTCTGATTGGCGATAGCGATGACTCTCGACATTGGAACACCGGCCCGGACGGAGCGGGGCGGGGTGGGCTCAGGTCCGAAGGAATAATACCGGAGAGAAGCGAGCGGGGAAAGGGCGGATGTTCCACGTGAAACGGCGGCGCCGGGCGGCCACCACAGGTTGGGTCGACCGTCGAACCGACGCGCTACCCCTGGGGTCATCGCGTTTCACGTGAAACGGGGCGTCGGGAGACGGATGCCACAGATGCCTCGGATTACCACCCCCGTTCCCCACCCGCAATTCCCCGTACTACCCGCTCCCCGACTCCCCGACTCCCCGAAACTTCCGCACCTCCATCATGAGGTGCTGCAGATCGCTGGGCGCCACGCCCGGGATCCGCGCCGCCTGCGCCAGCGTGCCCGGCCGGATCCGATCGAGCTTCTGCCGCGCCTCGGTGGACAGGCTGGAGAGCTCCAGATAGGGAAGGTCCGGCGGCAGCTTCAGCTCGGCCTGCCGGTGGAGGCGCTCGGCGCGCGCCCGCTCCTTCGCCACGTAGCCGGCGTACTTGATCTGCATCTCCACCGCCGCCAGCGCGTCCGCGTCGGGAACCCAGGACCCCGCCAGCGGGCCCCCGGGCGCCGCCAGGTCGTGCAGCCGGACCTCGGGCCGCTTGACCAGGTCGGCCAGCGCCGTGGGCTCGGCGACCGCCGACGTCCCCCGCGCCTCTAGATACGCGTTCACCGCCCCCGGCTGAACCAGCGTGCTCCGGGCCCACTTTGACGCCCGCTCCTCGAGCTCGAGCCGGCCGTCGAGGATCCGTCGCTCGTCCTCCCGTAACAAGCCGATCTCCGCCGCCTTCGGGCCGAGCCGGCGCAGCGCGTTGTCCTGCCGCAGCAGCAAGCGGAACTCCGCCCGAGACGTGAAGAGGCGGTAGGGCTCGTCCACACCCTTGGTGACCAGGTCATCGATCAAGACTCCGATGTACGCCTCGTCCCGCTCGATCACCCAAGGCTCGCGACCCAGAACGCTGAGCGCGGCGTTCGCTCCCGCGGCGATCCCTTGCGCGGCGGCTTCCTCGTAGCCCGTCGTGCCGTTCACCTGCCCGGCGAGGTAGAGACCGGGCAGCTCCTTCAACTCCAGGGTCGGGTTGAGCTGGTGGGGCGGAAAGTAGTCGTACTCGATCGCGTAGCCCGGCTGCGTCATCCTCGCCGAAGCCAGACCTGGCACCGCGGCGAGAAACTCTCGCTGAACGTCAGGTGGCATCGAGGTGGAGAGCCCGTTGACGTAAAGCTCCGTCGTCTCCAACCCCTCCGGCTCGAGGAAGATCTGATGCCGAGGCGCGTCTGGGAACTTGACGACCTTGTCTTCGATCGACGGGCAATAGCGCGGACCGCGCGAGGCGATGGCCCCGCCGTAGAGCGCCGAGCGCTCCAGGTTCCGCCGGATCACCTCCTTGACTTGCTCGCCAGCCCAGGTGATCCAGCACGGCACCTGCGCCAGGCGATCCGCCCGCTCCCAGAACGAGAACCGAAAGTCCTCAGCGTCGCCGTCCTGCCTCTCCAACTTCGAGAAGTCGACTGTCCGGCCGTCTACCCGCGGCGGCGTACCGGTCTTGAAGCGCGCCACCTCGAGACCGAGCGCCTCCAGCTGCTCGGAAAGCTCCACCGCCGGCGGGTCGCCCGCCCGGCCCGCCGCCTCTCTTATGCCCCCGCCGATATGGATGCCGCCCCGCAGGAAGGTACCCGCCGTCAGTACGACCCGGCGCCCCCGAAAGGCGGTGCCGTCCCGGCACACCACGCCCCGTATACCCTCGCCCTCCAGCCAGAGCCCTTGCACCGTCCCCTGAAAAAGGTCCAGCTCGCGATTCTCCTCCAACAGGGTGCGCATCGCCCTGGAATAGAGCCAGCGGTCGCACTGGGCGCGGGGCGCCCAGACGGCGGGGCCCTTGCCCTTATTGAGCATACGCATTTGAATGGACGTTCGATCGGTAGCGCGCCCCATCAATCCGCCCAGCGCATCCACCTCCCGTACCACCGTCCCCTTCGCCACGCCCCCGATCGCTGGGTTGCAGCTCAACTGCGCGACCCGTGCCAGATAGGATGATACGAGCAGCGTCCTTACGCCGAGACGCGCCGCCGCCGCCGCCGCTTCGCACCCGGCGTGTCCGCCACCCACGACGATGACGTCGTACCGCGAGCTCATCCCCTCCTCACCGTCTCGGCCGGTTCGACCGGCATGGCCTCGCCGCTCCCGACTCTCCATATTAGTTGCATCCGACGGAACTTATCAGAGGCGGCCTGTCAGATAAACGCAGGAGAGACGACCTCGGTAATGTCATCCCAGCCCGAAGTCCGCAAGGCGTTCAAGGTCCACGGCCTCGTCCAGATGGTCGGCTTCCGCTATTGGGCTCAGCGCCAGGGGCGGCAGCTGGGGCTGCGGGGCTCCGTGCGCAACTGCTCGGACGGGACCGTGGAGATCGCCTTCGCGGGCCCGGCGGGCCAGGTGACCGAGATGGAAGCTCTGCTCCAGCAGGGTCCGCCGGCCGCGGACGTGGTGCGGGTGGAGCCGCTGGCGCCGCCGGAGCGGCTGCCGGAGGGGTTCGAGGTCGCCTTCTAGGCCCCCACCCCTATCTCTTTGTATCACAACAGCTTATGGCGTCCGCGCGACGCCGTTGCGCGCTTGCGCGCAGGGCGCGGTCTGCGCCGGGGGTCTATTTGGGAATTCTCGAGCCACGAGCGAGGGACCAGTAGAAGAATAGAAGAGGTACAGGCGAGCGTGGGGAATTCGGGAATCTGGGGGGTCGAGGATTCTCGAATTCCCTCGTCGTTGCTCCCCGCATCGATAGTCGAGAATTCCGAACAGATTCTTGAGGTGTCAGTTCTGACTCCCCCTCCAGCCCGGGCCGCGCACCACTCGTCCCGGCATGGCGCCGGTGTGCTCGCCGTCCTCGAGGACCTGGGTGCCGTTGACGAAGACGTGGAGGACGCCGGTGGCGTACTGGTGCGGGTCGTCGAAGGTCGCGTGGTCGATGATGATCTGCGGATCGAAGACGACGACGTCGGCGAAGTAGCCCGGGAGGAGGGAGCCGCGCCGCTCGATCTTCAAGTTCGAGGCTGGGAGTGAACTCAGGCGACGCACGGCCTCCTCGAGGGGGATGACGTTCTCCTGGCGGACGTACTTGCCGAGCAGGCGGGCGAAGTTGCCGTAGGCGCGGGGGTGGGGGTTCGACTCGAGGAAGACGCCTTCGGGGGCGAGCGAGGCGGCGTCTGAATCGAAGCTGACCCACGGCTGTCTGATCTTCTTGGCCACGTTCTCTTCCGACATGATGAAGTAGACGCTGCCGACCCCGCTGTCGTCCTCGATGACCAAGTCGATCGCCGTTTCCTCCGGCGACGTGCCCCGCATCGCCGCGACCTCGCCCAGCGTCTTGCCCGTCAGCGCCTTCAGTTCCTCGCTCTTGAAGCCGACCAGGAGGACGTTGTCGGCGGATCCCGCGGCCAGGTAGAGGTTTTCCCACTCGTCGGTGGGTGTTCTCATCTCGCCGATCAGCCGCTCGCGGATCGCCGGGTCCTTGAGCCGCTCGACCCAAGCATCGTGTCCGCCCTCTTGGACCCAGGGCGGCATGGCCGCGCCGAGCCCGGTAGCGCCTGCGGTATAGGTGTACATGTCGGCGGTGATGCGCAGGCCTGCGGCCCGCGCCGCCTCGACCCGCTCGATCAGGGCATCCAGTTTCTCCCAGTTGTCGTGGCCGGCGGCTTTGAGGTGATAGATCTCGGCCGGGATCTCGGCCTCACGGGCGATCGTGATCAACTCTTCGAGCGCCTCGAGCAGCTGGTTCCCCTCGCTGCGCATGTGCGAGATGTAGATGCCATCGTAGTCGGCGGCGACTTTGGCGAGCTCGATCAGTTCTTCGGTGTCGGCATAGAAGGCAGGCGGATAGATGAGCGAGGACGCGAGCCCCACGGCGCCTTCCTCCATCGCCTGACGCACGAGCGCCCGCATCTCGTCCAGCTCTTCGGGCGTCGGGGGTCGGTCCTCGTAGCCGAGCACGTGGATGCGTACGGTCGTGGCACCGACGAACGACGCGATGTTGGTCGACACGCCGCGGTCGACCAGGTAGTCCAGGTACTCGCCGAGCGTGGTCCACTCGATATCGTATCGGATGTCGCCCTGCTGCTCGAGCGCCTCCTGCTTCATCCGCTCGTTGAGCGGCCCCATCGACCATCCCTCGCCCATCACTTCGAGCGTGACGCCCTGGCGGATGTCGCTTTGCGAGCGACCGTCCTCGATCAGCGACTCGTTCGCCCAGCTGAGCATGTTGATGAAGCCCGGCGCCACGGCCATGCCAGTGGCATCGATCTCCACCCGACCCCGCACACCTTCCAGCGAGCCGATCGCGGCAATGGTGTCATCGGCTATCGCCACGTCGGTAACGACCGGTGCGCCGCCACCACCGTCGTAGATCGTGCCGCCGCGGATGACGACGTCGTAGTCGGGGGAAGTGCAGGCGGCGGTAGCCGCAAGCGCAGTCAGGAGAGAGTTTTTCAGCCTGGTCACGAATCCTCCTAGCGAGGGTGAAGAGGCAACATCGAAGTCCATCGGGAATTCTCGAATGTCGAGCATGGGACCAGTACAACAGGGGAGGTCGGGAGGTCAAGAACCGCTTCGGCTTCCCCACCTCCCCTGACCTCATCAAAGAGCGAGCTCGAG
>JASFTY010000089.1:0-11022 GCA_050050535.1 Gemmatimonadales bacterium
CGAAGACCTGAGTCGTAGTCCTCACCTGGAGAGGATCTGAGCGGGCAGGCCAAGCTCCACACGATCGCCGGCCGACGAATCAGGCCTCGCGGTGCGCTGTCGGATGCTGACGGTCATTCCGGGTTTTCCGCCGGTCCCATCGGCTGACGCGAGAAGCCTTCCAGCTCTGCGAGCTCGTCGCGGTCGCGCACGAAAGTGGGCTCGCTCATCATGTAGAGCACGATCAATTCGGCGAGCGCCTGCAGGCTTTCGGTATTGGTCCGCTCCCAGCCGTGCGAGGAGTCGACCCCGAAGCAGACGAGAGCGGTGCGGAGATCGTTGCCGGCGTCGACGGCCGACGCGCTGTCGCTGCGGTAGTACTGGAACACGTCTCGGCGGTGCGGGATGTCGTAGTCTCGGCAGATGTCGATGAGCTTGTGCGTCAGGTGCCAGTCGAAGGGGCCCGCCGAATCCATCATCGCGATGGTGACGGCGTCTTCTCTGGAGTTTTTCCAGTGTGCGTGGGGTGCGCTATCAACGGTCACCATCTCGGCGACGTCGCCGTGCAGGGTGTGCGAGCTGCCGGACCCGACTTCCTCACTGATCGTGAAGATGAGGTGGCAATCGACGGGCAATTCGGCGCCAGTTTCGCGCACCGCTTTCACGGCGCCCAGCAGCACGGCGACGCCTGCCTTGTCGTCGAGGTGCCGGGCGTTGATGAATCCGGTGTCTTCAATGAACTCGGTACCCGGGTCGAAAGCGATGAAGTCACCGACGTTCACGCCGAGCTCTTCGACGTCTCGCACGCTCTCCACGGGGTCGTCCAGTCGCAGCTCCAGCTGATCCCAGGTGCCCGGCTGCGAGTCCACCTCGTCGCCGAACGTGTGCCCGGACGCCTTGAGCGGCAGCACCGTGCCGCGTCGGCACCCCGTGTCGGTCATCAGGGTCACGCGGCCGCCGGCGGCGAATCGGGCCGACCAGGTACCGATCGGCACCAGCGCGAGTCGTCCGTCGGGCTTGATCCGCTGGACCATGGCGCCGATCGTGTCGAGGTGGACGACCAGGGCTCGGTCGGGGCTGCTCGAGCGCCCGGCGACGTCGGCGCGGATCGCGCCGCGGCGGGTGAGCTCGAACGGCACGCCGAGTCGCTGCAGTTCCTCGCCGACCCAGTGGACGACCTGGTCCGTGTATCCCGAGGGGCTGGGTATGTCGAGCAGGGAGCGGATGGTGTCGAGGATGTAATCGAGGTCGACCGCCGGGCGCTGCGGAGCGGCGTCGTCAAGCTGCGTGGTGGCCATACGCTCTCCTAGCGGACCGCCGTTTGCGGGAACAAGAGGTCGATGAACCGCTCGGCCGTCGGCTGCGGCTCGTGGTTGGCGAGCCCGGGCCGCTCGTTCGCTTCGATAATCGCGTATTCCGGTCCTTCGATGTCGGGGACCGCCAGATCGAGCCCGACGACCGGTATCTCCAGGGCGCTGGCGGCGGCGACCGAGGCCTCGATCAGCGTAGGATGCACCTGCTCCGTGACATCGTGGATGGTACCCCCGGTGTGCAGGTTCGCCGCCTTGCGTACCATGAAAGTCTCGCCGGCGACCGGTACGCTGTCCAGCTCGTAGCCCGCCGCCCGCACACAGCGCTCCGTCTCGTCGTCGTGCGGGACCTTGCTCTTTCCGCCGGTCGCGGCCATGCGGCGACGGTTGTACTTCTCGATCAGCTCGGTGACGGTGTGTCGACCCGTGCCGGTGACTTGCGGCGGCTTCCTCACCGCAGCGGCAACGACTTCGCCGCCGATCACGATCACGCGCAGGTCCTGCCCTTCGACGAACTCCTCGATCACGACGTCCGGACACACGCGTCGCGCCGCCTCGATCGCCTCGTCGAGCTCCGGCGCTGTCCGGAGGTCGACGCTCACACCGGCCCCTTGCTCGCCGCGGGCCGGCTTGACGACCACCTGGCCGTATTCCGCGAGGAAGGCGTTGTTCTCCGCCTCGCCCTCTGCTTCCTGCTGTGCCGGGACCCTGAGGTCCGCGGCCTTGAGGACCCGATGACTGAGGCGCTTGTCGTCGCAGCGGCAGAACGCGACGGCGCTGGTCAACTCGGTCAGCGATTCTCGACAGGTGATGGAGCGGCCGCCCAGCGTCAGTCGGAAGTAAGCCAACTGCTCGTCGAGCATGTCGACAATGATGCCGCGCCGGCGTGCCTCGTCAGTAATGATCTCGGCGTAGGGATTCAGCTCTACGTCTTTGTGGTCCGGGGCGAAGAGCGGCTCGTTGATCGGGTTCTTGCGCTTGACACAGAAGGCCGGCGTCCGCTGGAATCCCAGCTTCTCGTAGAGTGCAATAGCCTCCTCGTTGTCGTGCATCACCGAGAGGTCCATGAAGGCACGGCCCTGCGCCACGAAGTGCTCGGCCAAGCGAAGTGTAAGGGCCTGTCCGATCCCAGGGTGCGCCGCCTGCGGATCCACCGCAAGACACCACAGGCTCGATCCATTGTCCGGGTCGTTGAAGGCTCGAACGTGGTCGATGCCGGTTACGGTGCCGATTATATCACCGCTCTCGCGGTCCTCCGCCACGTAGTACGACAGCACGTCCGACCGTCGCTGCTGCCAGGGAAACGACGCCGGGTGCGTCCTTACCATGCCGCGCGACGCGTAGATCCGGTTTGTGGCCTCGGCATCGGCCTTGGTCCGCAGTCTCCGCACGGTGAAGCCCCGTGGCTGCATCTTCGGTGGACGATAGCTCGAGAGCCAGAGCCGGTAGGTATGTGACGGATCGAGGAACAACTCCTGCGGAGCCAGCGCGAGCACGACGTGCGGGTCGCGTACGTAGAAGGCGATGTCACGAAGTCCTTCTCCCTCTGCGCGCAGCGCGCTCGCGAGGTTCCGCGGGTCGTCGAACGTGTGCGCGAAGATCAATCGTCCCCACCCGCAGTCGACGACGACGTCGGAGTCGAGCCGGTCCGCGGCGGGCCCCACCGGTCGGTCGCCCCAACTCCGCAGGGTCAGCGCCTCGCGTCGCTTGATCCGCTGCGGTCCTTCAGGCTTGCCGCTCATCTATCCTCCCGGCTACAGGCCATGAGATTGGAACCAGTACTCGAGTAGAGCCAGCTGCCAGAGCTTGGAGCCGCGCAGCGGGGTGAGGTGCTCCTCTGGAGCTGCCAGCAGAGTATCCACGTAGTCGCGGTTGAACAGCTGACGACGCTCGGCAGTGGCGCTGTGGAGCAGATCTCGCACGCGGTCGAGGTACGCGCCATGGAGATACCGCAGTGCCGGAACGGGGAAATAGCCCTTCGGCCGGTCGATGACCTCCTCGGGGATCAGCCGACGGCCGAGGTCCTTGAGCACGTACTTGCCGCCGTTCCCGACCTTGTACTGCGGCGGGATCCGGGCAGCGAGCTCGACCAGCTCATGATCCAGGAAGGGGACGCGTGCCTCGAGCCCCCACGCCATCGTCATGTTGTCCACCCGCTTCACCGGATCGTCCACCATCATTACCGTGGTATCGAGGTGGAGGGCCTTCTCGACGGCCTGCTCGGCCTCGACGTCGGCGAAGTGCTGGGATACGAGTGCGCGGCTGTGGTTCTCACCCACGAACCGCGGGTGAACCGCGCTCAGGTACTCCTCGTGGGTTCGGTCGAAGAAGACCTTCTCGTAGTCGGCCACAGGTCGGCGACTCTCGATGAGCGGTGGATACCAGTAGTACCCGGCGAACACCTCATCGGCCCCCTGGCCGCTCTGCACGACCTTGACGTGCCGGGCCACCTCCTGACTCAGCAGGTAGAACCCGACGCAGTCGTGACTGACCATCGGCTCGCTCATCGCCTTCACCACACCGTCCAATGCGGTGAGGACCCTCGATGTTTCCGGCTCGATCCGGTGATGGTCGGTCTCGAACCGCTCCGCGATGAGGTCGGAGTAGCGGAATTCGTTGCCGGTCTCGTCACCCACGCTCTCGAACCCGATGGAGAACGTATTCAGTCCTTTCTGGCCGTTCTCCGCCAGCAGGGCGACGACGAGACTCGAGTCGAGTCCGCCGGAGAGCAGCACCCCAACGGGAACGTCGGCGACGAGGCGGCGCTGCACCGCCTCGTCCAGCTTGCCGTGGAGCAGGCGCCGCCAATCCTCGAGGTCGTAGGCGGCCTCTTCCGCGTCACGCGTGAAGCTGAGGCGCCAGTAGGTCGTCTTCGTCTGTCGGCCGTCCGGCTCGATGGTCATCCAGGTCGCAGGCGGCAGCTTGCGCACTCCGCGGAGAATGGTGCGCGGGGCCGGGACGACGGCGTGGAACATCATGTAGTGATGCAGCGCCACGGGGTCGATCTCGGTGTCGACGCCGTCCCCGGCGAGCAGCGCCGGCAAGCTCGAGGCGAAGCGGAATCTGGTGTCGGTCTGGCTGTAGTAGAGCGGCTTGATCCCCAAACGGTCGCGCGCCAGGAAGCAGCGCCCGGTGTCGCGCTCGCGAATGACGAACGCGAACATGCCGTTGAAACGCTCGACGCAGCGCTCGCCCCAGGCGTGGTACGCCTTGAGGACCACTTCGGTGTCGCCGTTCGAGAAGAAGCGGTAGCCCTTGCCCTCTAGTTCGGTTCGGAGCGCACGGAAGTTGTAGACCGCGCCGTTGTAGACGATAGCGAGCCCGAGCTCGCTATCGATCACCGGCTGCTGCGCCCGCTCCGATGTGTCGATGACCTTGAGCCGCCGATGCCCGAGCGCCATCGAGCCTTGAGCGTACACCGCGGACGCATCGGGCCCGCGCGGCGCCAGCGTGTCCGTCATGGCGCTTACGGCCTCGACACTCGCCGCGTGATCGTCTAGTCGGATCTCTCCACAGATACCGCACATGGCGTCTTGCCCTCCACTACTCCGTAGGCAGCGCGGCGGCGGTCTCGAGGTCCTCCGCCGATACCGTGCGACCCGACCGGATGAGCTCCTGCGCGAGCTCGCGCTCATCGTTCGGGCGGTTAATCACGAAGGCTCCAACGACCATCGATCCGTTGAGCCACCACGTGCTGAAGCTACCGTCCTCGACGGCGCCGCGATAGACGACCTGGTTCGCCGTGCTGTGATCGCCCCAGAATTCCCAGGAAAGGTCGAAGACGTCCGAGAAAAAGTAGGGGACGTGGAGATACGGCCTGCGTTCACCGAGCATCGCAAGAGCGCAGTGCTCGCCGCCGCTTCTGGCGTTGTCCCAGTGCTCGATTCTGCGGGTCGTCTCGAACAGCGAGTCCCAATATCGGGCGATATCGCCGGCGGCGTACACACCGTCCACGCGCGTCTCCAGGTACTCGTTGACTAGAATCCCGTCG
This sequence comes from Gemmatimonadales bacterium, assembly GCA_050050535.1. Classification (GTDB taxonomy): domain Bacteria; phylum Gemmatimonadota; class Gemmatimonadetes; order Palauibacterales; family KS3-K002. Next base: position 5,281 of record JASFTY010000089.1, read on the forward strand.
CTGGTTTCCAGCTCCGAGTTGGAGAACAGCTCCGTAGCGGGCGAAACACCGATGCCTGCTATGACGAAGTCCGCCTGGTGCGTCGCGCCTGAAGCGAGAATCACCTCGAGAGCCGAGCCGTCGTCCTCCAACGATGTAGCCTCGTCGCCGAGAACCAGATTGACACCGCGCCGCTCGAAACACCTCTCGAAGTATCCGGCCATCTTCGGTGTTAGCGGCATCCCTTGCAGGAGATGCTCCGAGCGGGAAACCAATGTGACGTCGACGCCGCGCTCCGTTAACGATGCGCCCACCTCGGTGCCGATGAAGCTTCCGCCGAGAACGACGGCTTTGTCACCGCGCCGGGCTGCCGTGACGATCCTGTTGGCATCCGCGGCGCTCCGCAAATAGAGCAGGCCGTCACGATTGGAGCCGGGGATGTCGAGCCGACGCGGCTTCGTTCCGGTGGCGATGAGCAACTTCTCGAAGCCGATCGTATCGCCCGTCGATGTCGTAAGAGTCCGCTCCTCCAGGTCCACACCGGTCACCGCGCAGTCGAGCAGGACCTCAATGCCGTTGTCCGAGTAGAAGTCCCGCTCGTTGATCGCTGCATCTTCGACGTCCCGTTCACCTTTCAAGACGTCCTTGGACAGCGGTGGCCTGTCATAGGGCAAGCGGTCTTCGGCGCAGACGATACAGAGTTCGTCGGTCTGGCCACCTGCTTCGACGAACTTTCTCGCCGCGTAGCCGGCGGTTACTCCGCCCCCGAGGATCACGTAACGAATATCGTCCATGTCGGTTCCTTACTGCACTGCGCGCGCCGCCGCTCGGTGAGGATAACTCGTTGGCCGCTCCGGATGTATCCGCCCCGGATCCAGTCGCCGCCTGGTGATTCTGCTGGCTTCGGCGTAGGGAATCGCACAGAGGTGCAGATAGGTAGAATCCCTACAGGGGGAAGCGGGTGCCTGGGGCACGGCGTTAGGCTGTAAGGCACCCGGGAGTGACCGTGGCCCGTTGCGCCTTGCGTGCCGGAGCGTTGCCCGTGCACATTCGAGTGATCTCAGGATGAGCGACGTGTCGCGGGACCTGGAAGGTCAGAGGTTGATACGAGAGGTACTATCGGCTGGCGGTTCGCTGAACAGGGCACGTTTCATGACGGGCCGACGGGGTCGCGAGGTCCACTCACCGGACGGGGATAATCCGGGATGCGGCTAGAGCGTAGCCAGGAGCGTGCTACGCTGCTGAGGCTGCTGCAGGATGTGGCGGTGGCTTTGAGCAGGGCGGATTCGGCGGATCGCGCTATTCGGTCCGTGATTCGACTGGGCTGTAACAGTGGGCCGTGGCACGTGGCGCACGCCTTTGTGACGGAGCGAACGCCTGACGGTGTTGAGCTCGTCTCGAGCGGCATCTGGTACCCGCGAGGCCAAGCTCGCTTCGCGTCTCTGGAGCGTGCCAGCTTGGAGAGACGTTTTCGCGTCGGCGAGGGTGTGGTCGGTCGTGTCTTCGAGACCGGCCGGCCGAGTTGGATCCGGGACGTGCGTGAGCAGGCGAGTCTGTTCCAGCGTCCAGTCGCAGATGCCGGTCTGCGCACCGCGCTCATTGTACCGGCGGGGACCGAGAATATCGTTCGCACCGGGGCGGAGACCGATGTGAAAGCAGTCCTGGAGTTCTTCGCCACGGACACGATGGCGTTCGAGCGCGATTGGCTCTCGGCGGCGACGAGCATCGGGGCCCAGCTTGGGGAATCCATCGCCCGAATCGAGCTGGAGCGGCGGCTGGCAGATAGCGCGATCGAGGAACGTCATGCGTTGAGCCGCGAGCTTCACGATACGATCGGTCAACAGGTGACGGCTCTCGGACTCGTCGCGAGCAGCGTCCGGCGCCGGCTCGACCGCGATTCGCCGGATGCGGCGTCCCCTGTGGAGCGGCTGATCACAGCGATCCAGGAGCTGAAGACCCAGGTCCGCGTGTTCGTCGATCACCTGGGTCCCCTCTGGACGTTGAGCGCGGATCTGTCGATAGCACTCGAGCAGCTGGCCGAGCAGATCGAGACGCTCCACGGTATCAAATGTCGCTATAGTGGCGAAGATACTTCGCCGGAAATCGAACAGACCGTGGCCGAGCAACTGGTGTACATTGTCAGGGAGGCGGTGCACAACGCGGTGAAGCACGGCCAGGCCGGGCGAATAGACATAGACTTGCGGGACGAGCCCAGACACCTCGTGGTGAGCGTGCAGGACGACGGCTCGGGATTCGAGAGCGACGCTCGCGGGCGCACGGGCATGGGGCTGAGGATCATGCGCCATCGCGCTGGCATCGTCGGCGCCCATCTGAAGATCACATCGAAGCCGGGACACGGCACGGTGGTCAGGTGCGTTTTGCCGAAGAGATACTCAAAGGTGAGAAGGGATGGCAGCTAAGAAGAAGAGCGCCGTGCCGAGCGCTCGCAAGTCCAAACTGGAGGAATCGCCGGTGCGCGTGGTGATCGTCGATGATCATGCCCTGGTCCGGCGAGGGCTCACTGAGCTGATCGACGACGAGCCGGACATGGAGGTCTGTGGCGACGCCGGCGATGTCGCCGCAGCAGAAAAGCTGGTCGAGGCCAGGCAGCCGGATGTGGCCATCATCGACATAAGCCTGGGAGGGCGCAGCGGGCTTGAGCTGGTGAGACACATCAAGACCCGCCACCCGGACGTGCAGATGATCGCTCTGTCGATGCACGATGAGAAGCTGTTCGCCGAGCGGGCTCTGCGCGCCGGTGCGAAAGCCTATCTCAACAAAGAGGAGCCGGCCGAGAAGGTGATAGACGCGATCCGCGAAGTACTGGCCGGCCGAATCTATCTGAGCGGTGAGATGGCCGATCGCATTCTTCACCGCCTCGTATCTCAGGGTCAGGCGGTCGAGGAGTCGCCTATCGACAGCCTGTCGGACCGGGAGCTCGAGGTCCTGGAACTGATCGGCCGCGGGTTGACGACGCGGCAGATCGCCCAGCGGCTGCACCTGAGCAAGAAGACGGTCGACACCTACCGAGATCATCTAAAGAGGAAGCTGCAACTGAGGACCGCCAACGAGCTCGTCCGTTACGCCGTCGCCTGGACGCTGGACCAGGAGGTCAGCGACTAGCGTGGGGCATTCGCCCACCCGCTCGTGTTGACAATCCCCTAAACGATTCCCGGCTTTTCGCACCATAGCGGTAGGGGTACCGATCTGATTCACAGGACGGGCCGGAGCCACTAGGTTGGTGCGCGGGCGACCAGCGAGAGAACCGGCTGGCGAACCGGTGCCGATATTGTCCACATGAGAGGAGCGTGACAGCGCATGGGAGAGCAGCGAGACGCATACGTGAACAAGATCAAGAACCGACTCGACGAGTGGAACGCCAGGATCGATCGTCTCGAGGAGCAGGCGCAGGACACGAAGGCTGAGGCCGAGGAGCTGGTACAGGAGCGGATCGGACGGCTGCGCGCCAAGCGGGACGAGCTGGAAGCGAAGTTCCGGGAGGTACAGGCCGCCGGTGCGGATGCCTGGGAGATTGTGAAAGATGGGGTGGAGAAAGCGGAAGGTGAGCTGAGAGCGGCGTTCGATGACGCCAAGAGTCGCGTCGCCGGCGGAGACGCCGGAAAGGACCGGGGCTAGTGCCGGTCCCGGACAGCCCACCGTCACATGCCTAGGCCCGCGGGTGTCGCAGCACGAGAAAGCCCGGGACTCGGAGGGCCCGAGTCGGATCGGGGTTCCGGATGAGTGGCCCAGGCACCGTCCTCATCGCTCTCGCACTCTTCGCGCTGTGGACGCTCGCCACGTACGTCCTCGAGGGGCGAGTCAGGACGCTGCAGCGACCGGAGGCGCGGAGGCAGCGCATCGTCTACGCAGTCGTGGCCAACCTGCTGATCGGCACCGTGGTGGCGGGCCTGGCGATCCGCTACTTCCTACGCGCCGAGTCTGCGCTGGATCCCAGCGTGTTCGGGATCGCGCCGGCGGCGCGAATACCGCTCTCCGTGACTGCCGCAATGCTGCTTGGTGGCGTCTTCTTGGTGCGTCAGCGTCCCTCTGTCTGGAGTTCGGCTGTGCTGCTAAACGGTTTCAGCCAGACCTTGGTCGTTTCGACCGCGGAGGTGCTCGTGTGCTGGGCGGTGCTGGGCGCCTCGGTGCGTGCCTGGGGCGCGGGCCTGCCGGCGCCGCTGCCGTGGCTGCTGGGGCTGATCGTCGCAGCGTCCGCCTTCGGCCCGTATCACTTCGCGCATAGCCCACCGTTCAACACGCGCCGCATGGTACTGCTCCTCTCGGGCGTGGGGGTGCTCACGGGAGTCTTCTTCCTCGTCAGCGGCGACATCTACGGGACGATCGTCTTTCACAACTTCATGGCACTCAAGGGTGTGTTGGGAGCGCTGGAGGGATCCGGCCGCCTCGAGCCCTTTGCGAGGGTCCGCGGCTCGCTCGTGGCGATGGCCGCCGCTGCGGTAATCATATTGGTGACGGTGGATGTCGCGCTCATACGTACAGCTACGAGTGGCTGGGTCTGAGGGCCCCCAATGACCGACCGTTGCCTCTTTTGCAAGTGTCTTCAGAATCGAGCTAGCTGATCCTTGTTGAACTGCATCTGCCGGATGGGATCGGCGCTGCAGGGGAGTACTGGCCCATGGTTCTTGGTGAATTCTTGGTCATCTTCGCAGTGGCTGTCCTGGTCGTCGCGCTGCTGGTCGGCGCGCTCGGTTGGCGAAGGTATGAGAACGGTCCGGCCTGGGATGCGGCGATCTTCGTCTTTCTCGTGTTGTACCCGGCGCTCTGGGTGGCGCGGGTCTGGATCAGGCCGGCGGGTCCGGTAATTCTGGACGTGTACTGGGTGCCGCTCGTATTCGGCGGCCTGATTGTGGCCTTCATCATCGGCGCTACCGCGCCGCGACGGAGGCGCAGGAAGAGGGAGATCGTGATCGGCCCGAGCGAGCCGCTCGAGGGTCCGGCCCGAATGCCGTTCGGCTTCTTCTTCTGGTTCTTGATGCTCCTGTATCTGGGTGCGCTGGTGGCCGGCTACGCCAACGGCAGAACTCCATTGTTGAGTGGGTGAGCTGGCGCGGCTCGGAACGTTCAGCGGCTGAGCGCTGTCATGAACGAGTCGGCCCAGCTGTAGACGTTGTTTTTCCGAACCACCTCGCGCATGCGGCGCATCCGCCGTGCCACTTCGTTCGCGGGTAGCGAGAGTGCGACCCCGATGGTCTCGGCCATCCCGTCTACGTCGTGCGGATTCACCTGGAGTGCCGAGCGCAGTTCACGCGCGGCGCCGGCGAACTCACTCAGGATCAGGACGCCCGTGTTATCGTATCGCGTGGCCACGTACTCTTTCGCGACGAGATTCATGCCGTCGGCCAGCGGCGTGATCAGTGCGACATCGGCAGCCCTGTACAGGGCGACGAGCTTCTCGAACGGCTGCTCGCGGTATATGTACTGGACTGGTGTCAATCCGACCTCACTGTACTCTCCGTTGATCTGGCCGACCAGCTCCTCGATCTGGCTACGAAGTTGGCGATACTGGGAAACACGCTCTCGACTCGGCACCGCCACCTGCACCAGCACGCAGTTGCGGGCCATCTGGTCGTCCCGCGCGAACAGCTCTGCTACCGCACGCAGCCGAACGTCGATCCCCTTGGTGTAGTCCAGACGATCGACGCCCAGGATGATCCTGCGGCCACCGCCCAGCTGCCGCTTGAGCTGCTGAGTGCGCCGCGCCACGCTCTCATCCTCGGCTGCCGCCGCATAGCGTTGAAAGTC
>JASFTY010000090.1:0-11013 GCA_050050535.1 Gemmatimonadales bacterium
CGATCCGAGCCGCGATGCGGTCGTTCAGTACGGCGAGCCGGTCGGCCGCGCAGCCAGCAACCGCGAGCGCCAGGGTGCCGTACAGCAGCCGGCCCAGCCGCAGCATCACGCCGCTCACCGCTCTCAACCCCCTTCGCCACCCGGAGTCAGAACGATGAACTGGACATCGTCTTCCGCCAGCGCCCGGTACCAGGCGATGAGCTCACCGTAGACGTCGGCCGGCACCACCCCGTCCCGACCGGCGACCCTCCGCACGACCCTCAACACGCGTCCCTCCTGTACGTACTCGGCCGCGTACTGCCCGAACCGGCTGATAACCTTCGTCCCCTCGGGCAGATCCGCCTGCCAGCCGTCGGGAAGCGTCAGCTCGAACGTCCAGCTGCTCTCCTGGGGGCCCACGACCTGCCCGACGTCTATCGGATGCTCCCTGGGGATCCGCTCCTCCAGCTCGCTCACCGACCCGGGCTCTCCGGCGAGAGGAATGGGCAGGCTGAGGATGTAGTTGCTGCCGACACGCGTGAGTACGCTCGGCGCCGCGACCGATACCTTGATGCGCGCCTCGACCGCGAGGTCGTGCGGGTCGAAGACCTCCAGCTCAGACCCGCTCGCCCCGGCGAAGAGCTCATTGGCGATCGCACGCGCCAGCTGCGCTCTGTACCGTTCGTTCGACCGATCGAAACCTACCAGCGCCGACCGCAGGATGAACCCGAACATCCCGCTGCCCTTTTGAACGTGGCTGCCGGTGAACGAGCCGTCTTCCGACAGGACGCCCGCGATTCTGTACTTCCAGCGGTTCATCTCGGGCGCGGATCGTGGGATCCGGATCTGTTCGCTGCCGCCGTCGGGGTGAACCAGCAAGGCGAACCCACCTTCCAGATGGCCCGGCACGACACCGTACGGCAGCAGTTCAGCCGTCAGGTCGGTGAACACACGGCCCTCGTCGCTCTGAACGGCGACGATCACGTGGTCGAACTCCGACAGCGAGGGGACCAGGCTGTCGGCCACCGCCCCCTGATTCAGCAGAACGGGGTACGCCTCGACCCCCAGCTGCCGCAACAGGCTGATGAACAGCGTGCTCTTGTCCTTACAATCGCCGGCCCTGCTCTCGAACACCTGCGCCGGTGGGCGCGGCTGGTACCCGCCCATACCGAGCGCGAGCGAGACGAAGCGGATCTCTTGTGCGACCCAGCGGTGAGCTGCCCGAATCGAATCACGCAGCGTGGCTGCGTCGCCCACGATCTCGCTCAACCGTGTCTCGATCTCGGGTGTCAACTGGTACCGGTCGCGCGCGAGGTCAGCGTACCAGCGACCTATTTCCGCCCACTCCACCGCGCCCGAGACATACACACCCATATGGCCGTTATCCGGCCAGGTCGTGAACGGTTCCGGGTCCAGCGTCTCCACATCTGACGTGGCCCATACGTAGGTCCTGCGACCATCCCGCTCGTATTCCGCCCGCGTGAAGTCCAGGTTCGTCTCGCTGATGTGTGGTTCCAGCGTCGCCGGCACGTCGAGCACCAGCCTCGAGCGAAGGGTCGGCGCCCCCGTCGTCACGCTCCAGGCGGAGCTGAAGTTGCTGGGCATCACCGGGTCGATGGTCTCCTGGGTATAGCTGAAGTCGAGCAGCGTGCCCGGGGCCAGACCGGCAACGGAGAAGCGCAGCATCTTCAGATCGGTGTAGATCGGGATCAGCTGAGACACCGGTGTCGATGTCTCCTGTTGCTGCTGCGGCCCATCGCTTATCAACTCGCCCTCGGGCGTGACGACTCGGACCCAATTGACCCGGAACTCCTGGCGACCCTCCAGCCACGTGTGGCTCTGCTCGCCGAACAGCGCCGCGCCATCCTGGGTCTGGATTTGCACCACCACGTGGTAGGTTTCCAGCGCTCGACCGTCCGCCACGAGCTCGACGATCCCGTCGTCCAGAAGGTACACGATGTCATGCCCCGGATAGTCCGTGGAATCGACCGCCAGGCTGTATATGGTGTCCGTGTCCGCCCGCAGCCGCTCTGCGAGCGTGGCCTGCGGGTCCTGCGGCGAAACGGCAGCTGCGACGATGAGTCCGACCGGGAGCAGCCTGATCACGAGGAACCTTCCTGTTCTACGCTGGGTTGGGCAGGTGCCGCAGCGGCGGGACGGCACGCCGACAATATACCGCCGGCGACGCCGCCGCCAAAGCTGGGCCCGTTCAGCGCTTCCGCTTGGCGCGGGCCCCCGTTTCTGATACTATACCGGCAGACCAGCCACACATCAGTACCGAGAAGCGCGCAGTAGAATGAGTGCGAACAGCCCCGACGGCGCCGCCGAGCCCGGCCGCTCAGCTGATGCGCCCGCCCCTGCCGGCGTCCGGCGCCGCGAGATCCGTGACGAGATCGTCATCCGCTTCGCCGGCGACTCGGGCGACGGCATCCAGCTGACCGGCACCCAGTTCGCCGTCGAAAGCGCGCTGGCCGGCAGCGATATAGCCACCTTCCCCGACTATCCCGCAGAGATCCGGGCGCCCGCCGGCACCACCTACGGCGTCTCGGCCTTCCAGGTCCACTTCGGATCCGTCGACATTAAGACGTCCGGCGACGAGCTCGACGTGCTGGTCGCCTTCAACCCGGCGGCACTGAAGGTCAACTTGAGCGACCTGCGGATCGGTGGCCTGGTGATCGCCGACGAGAGCTCGTTCACAGACCGCAACCTCAGGAAGGCCGACTACGACTCGAACCCGCTCGAGGACGACACGCTGGCACAGTACCAGCTGGTCAAGCTCGACGTCACGCGACTCACCGAGGAGGCGGTCAAGGAGTTCGGACTCAGCGCCAAGGAGGCGCGCCGTTCGCGCAACCTCTGGGCCCTGGGGCTGATGCTCTGGATGTACGGCCGCGAGCGCGCCGCCACGATCGAGTGGCTGAAGGCCAAGTTCGCCAAGCAGCCGGACATCATGAACGCCAACGTAGCGGCCTTGAACGCCGGCCACGCCTTCGGCGAAACCGCCGAGATGCCCAGCGATATCGTGGGCTATACGGTGGCGGCCGCGCACGTCGAGCCGGGACTCTACCGCACCGTTACCGGCACCGAAGCACTCGCCTTCGGCCTGCTGGCCGGTGCCCGATCTGCCGGACTGGGCCGCATCGTCTTCGGCTCCTACCCCATCACGCCGGCATCGCCGCTGCTCCACGCCATGGCCCGGCTCGCCGAGTACGGCGCCGTCACCTTCCAGGCGGAGGACGAGATCGCCGCCATCTGCTCGGCCATCGGCGCCGCCTACGCGGGCGCCCTCGGCGTGACCTCGAGCTCCGGCGCCGGCGTCGCACTCAAGACCGAGGCGGCCGGGCTCGCCGTCGGTGCCGAGCTCCCGCTCATCGTCGTCAACGCGCAGCGCGCCGGGCCCTCCACCGGCATGCCCACCAAAGCCGAGCAAGCCGACCTGCTGCAGGCACTCCACGGCCGGCACGGTGACGCGCCGCTCGCCGTGCTCGCCGCCGCTACGCCCGGCGACTCGTTCGACGTGGCGATCGAGGCGGTCCGTCTGGCCACCAGGTACATGACGCCGGTGATCCTGCTCTCCGATGCGTACCTGATGAACGCAGCGGAGCCCTGGGCGATTCCCGACGTCGACGAGCTGCCCACCTTCCCCGTGCGGTTCCGGACGGACCCCGAAGGCTTCCACCCGTTCCTGCGCGACCCGGAGACGCTGGCGCGACCCTGGGCGCGGCCCGGAACGCCCAGCCTCGAGCACCGTCTGGGCGGCCTCGAGCGCGACTACCAGACCGGCCACATCTCTTACGACCCGGACAACCACGCGCGCATGACCGAGGCGCGCGCCGCCAAGATCGCCGGCATCGCCAACGACATCCCGCTCCAAGAGCCGGAGCTCGGTCCGGAAAACGCCACGCTGGCCGTGGTCGGCTGGGGTTCTACCTACGGCCCGATCTACCAGGGTGTCATGAGGGCCCGCGAGGAAGGGTACCACGTGGCCCACATCCACATCCGCTACCTCTCCCCCTTCCCTCGCAACCTCGGCGAGTTGCTGAGGAGCTACGACAGGATACTCGTACCGGAGATGAACCACGGCCAGCTCGTGAGCGTCCTGCGTGACCGGTACCTGATCCAGGGCGAGGCACTCACCAAGGTGAAGGGCCAGCCGTTCAAGATCGCCGAGATCTACGAGGCGATCCGCACCAGACTGGGCTGACGAGATGACGACCGCGACAGACAGCCGGCTCAAGCCCGCCGACTTCGCCTCGGACCAGGAGGTCCGCTGGTGCCCAGGCTGCGGCGATTACGCGATCATCAAGGCGATCCAGAAAACACTGGCCGAGCTGGGCGTGAAGCGCGAGAATACCGTGTTCGTTTCGGGGATCGGCTGCGCCGCTCGCTTCCCCTATTACATGTCGAGCTACGGCTTCCACACGATCCACGGCCGCGCGCCCGCCTTCGCGACCGGCATCAAGTTGGCCAACCCCGAGCTCGACGTCTGGGTGGTCACCGGCGACGGCGACGGCCTGAGCATCGGCGGCAACCACACGCTCCACATCCTGCGCCGCAACGTCAACGTCCAGATCTGCCTCTTCAACAACGAGATCTACGGGCTCACCAAGGGGCAGTACTCGCCGACCTCGCGCCAGGGCACGATGTCGCCCTCCAGCCCCAAGGGCTCGCTGGAGCAGCCGCTATCGGCCTGCGCCTTCGCCCTCGGCGCCGGCGCCCGCTTCGTCGCTCGCTCCGTCGACACGCTGCAGAAGCACCTGATCGAGGTGCTGAAGCGCGCCCACCAGCATCACGGCGCCTCGTTCACAGAGATCTTCCAGAACTGCATCGTCTTCAACGACAAAGCGTTCGCCGACTTCACCGACCGCGAGATCGCCGCCGACCGCCAGGTCCACGTCCAGCACGGCGCGCCGCTCCTCTTCGGCAAGGACATGGACACGGGCCTGCGCCTCAAGCCCGGCTCCCTCCAACTCGAAGCGGTGACCATCGGCGCGAACGGGGTGACCGAGGACGACATCCTGGTCCACGACGAGAAGGACCGGGCGCTCGCCCAGCTGCTGGTCGCCATGGAGCCGCCCGAACTCCCCGTCGCCCTCGGCGTCATCTACTGCGACCCGGGGCCCGCCTACGAGGACCAGGTCGAGTCGCGGCTCGACGCCGCCTGTTGCGGCGACCTGAACGACCTGCTGCGCGCGGGCCGTACCTGGCGGGCCGGGTAGACGGGTGCGTCGGTACACCGGTGCGTCGGACTACAGACCCGGGCTGCCCCCACAGAACTGGCGGGACTTCCTCTTCATCGAGTTGAGCATCCGCCCGATACGAGCCAGCTCCTCGAGAATCTCCGAAGCTTCCTCAGCGTTGAGATACCCGCAATCCAGTGCCACCTTGATCCAGTGCCGAGCTTCGAGTTGCTCTGCATCCGCATCGGTGAGCTTGCTGAGAAAATGCCGTGGATACCGGCGCTTTCCCCACGCCTCGGCGATTTGCGCTCCGATCGACCTGGAGGCCCTCCTCACCTGATGCGTAAATGCGTACGCCTCTTCACGCGGCCATGACCTCGTTGTCTCGAAGATCTGAGCCGCGATCCCGCATGCCCTCTGGTAGACCCTGAGATGCGTGAAGTCTCTGGCCAGACGCTCGCTCATCAACCTCCAGTGTGGACAGTCGACGTGGCACACCAGTACGGCCGAGCCATCAACAAAACGTCACCGCACGACACCGACGCACCGACCCACCGACCCACCGACGCACCGACGCACCGACGGTAGCCGCCCCAGGTCACCCACCTTATCTTGAAACCGATTCACTCACCTGCGGGCAGTCTGCGACGCGGATAGCGCTGCCGAGAGGATTGACTCGTGGCGATTATCACCATTTCGCGGGGAACGCTGAGCGGCGGCCGGGCGGTCGCCGAGAGGCTCGCCCAAAGGCTCGGCTACCCCTGCGTCGGGCGCGAGATCCTGCAGGAGGCGGCCCGCGCGCTGGGGGCGTCCGAGGAGGATCTGAGCGGGAAGCTCGAGGCACCTCCCTCGCGCTGGGCTCGACTGACAGAGGAGCGCAAGAAGTATCTGCTCGCGGTACAGGCCGCGCTGGCCGAGCACTGTACCTCGGGCGAGCTGGTCTATCACGGGTTGGCCGGGCAATTCCTGCTGCGAGATCTTCCCTGCGTGCTGGCTGTGCGGCTCATCGCACCACTCGAGATGCGAGTCGAGGCGTTGAGGGACGCGCACCATCGCCTGACCCTAAAGGCGGCCGAGGAGTTCATTCACGACGTCGACGAAGACCGCCGGCGCTGGGTCAAGCTGATGTACCAGGCCGATGTCGAGGATCCCGCGTTGTACGATCTGACCGTCAACCTCCAGTCGATCTCCGTCGAGACAGCGAGCGAGATCATCGCAGCGGCGGCTGCCCAGCCGCTTTACGAAGTGACCGACCCCGTGAAGCAGAGGCTCGAGGCCTTTGCAGACGCGTGCCGCGAGCAGCTCCAAAGGGCGGGGGAAGGCTGAGCCGTGGCGATCATCACCATCTCTCGGGGCACGATGAGCGGCGGCCGGGCGCTGGCGGAGTGCCTTGCCGAGCGGCTTCAGTACCCCGTCGTCGCGCGGGAGGTCATACGCGAAGCGGCTTCCGAGCTCGATGTATCAGAGGAGGAGCTGAGCCGAGCGATGGAGCGCGCACCGCGGTTGTGGTCTCGTCACACGTCGGCCCGGCGGCTCTACATCACGACGGTCCAGGCTGCACTCGCCGAGCACGTCGTCGGCGGCGATCTGGTCTACCACGGGCGCGCCGGCCAGATGCTCCTGGCGGGACTGCCCGCCGTCCTGCGGGTCCGCCTCACGGCCCCGATCAGCGCGCGTGTGCGCACGCTGATGGAATCCGAGGAGATGGACGCCGGCTCCGCGGAAGAGTACATACGGCACGTCGACGCAGCCCGGGCCCGCTGGGTCAAGATGATGTACGGTCAGGACATCGAGGACCCGGCGCTCTACGACATCGTGATCAACTTGAGGACGCTGTCGGTGCCCGCCGCCTGCGACATGCTGGCTCGCGCGACCGAGCGGCCGGACTTCGCCATTACGGCCGACGTGAAGGCGAAGCTCATGGATTTCCGCACGGCGTGTCGCGTCCGGGCCGCTCTGGCAAGTGCACGCGAGACGCGCGCCCTCGACCTCCAGATCGAGACACAGGGCGGCGTAGTAGACGTGTCCGGCAGCGCGCCGGTCCTCAAGTCCGGCCGGGTCGGAGATGAAATCGCCGAGATCGCCCGCTCGGTTCCGGGCGTGGAGGAGGTTCGCCTCAAGCTCGAGTGGTTCGACCCTTATCCCTAGTCGCTCACTACACCAGCCCGTTCTCCTACATGAGCACCGGCATCCCCATCGCCGGCCAGATCAACCACACGAATACCGCCAGCACCGCAAGCAGCAGCACGCTGGCGGGAACGCCGGCGCGCAGAAACTCACCGGTCGTGAACTGATTGCTGGCATACGCGATGGCGTTAGGGGCCGCACCCACCAGCAGCAGGAACGGCATACCGGCGGCAACCAGCGATGCGAAGAGGATCACCTCGGGCGCAACGCCCACATACGGAGCGATCACCAACGCCACCGGCACCGTGATGGCGATGGCCGCGACGTTCATGATCAGGTTGGTCATCAGGAGAACGAACGTCGCCACACCGAGCACGAAGAACAGCCAGTGCCCGCCGTGCAGCAGGCCGAGCCACTTGATCGCCAGCCACTCCGCAGCCCCCGTCTGCCACAGGCAGAAGCCGATGCTCATCGCCCCGCCGAACAGTAGCACGATGTTCCACGACGTGTGCTCCAGGTCCTCCAACGACACGACTCGGAAGATAAAGAACAGCACCGTCGCCACCAGGATGATCGCACTCTTGTCGAACGGCTCCAGCGCGGGGATGAACGAGCGAAGGCTCAAGACCACGATCGTCGCCAACACGATCACCACGGCCAGGACCTCGTTGCGGCTGATCGGACCGAGCCTGGCGTAAAGGCTCTGCACACGTTCCCGCAGTCCGGGAATCGTCTTCTCCTCCGGCGGATAGTACAGCATGAAGTAAACCCACAGCAGAAACGTCATCACCACGCCAACGGGAAGCATGTAGTAGCTCAGCTCGAAAAAGCTGATTTGGCGGCCCGAGATGTCCCGGAAAAAGCCGATCGCTACCGCGCCGCGCGCCGCGCCCAGCAGCGTGATGATGCTCCCGGCGCCGGCGACGAACGCCATCCCCATGAACAGCCCCTTACCGAATCGCGTCGGCTCGCTCTCTTCCGTGTACAGGGCGTAGATCGCCAGGAACAGCGGGAACACCGTAGCGGCAACAGCCGTGTGCGCCATGACCAGCGTGAGCGACGACGTCATGACGAAACAGCCCAGATAGATCATGCTCGTCCGCTCTCCCACCAGCGACAGCATCTTGTACGCCAGCCGCCGTGTGAGACCGGTCTTGGTGAACACCATCCCGAAGACCAGCGAGCCGAAGATGAACCAAACCGATGGATCCATGAAGTCCGTGAAGGCGACACGCGCGGGCCGAATCAGGAACAGCGCCTGGACCACCCCGATGGCGATGCTGGTCACGCCGATCGGGATCACCTCGGTGACCCACCACGTCGCCGCCAGAAAGAAGAGAGCCAGCGCCGCCTTGCCCTCCCGCGTGAGCGCAAAGGTCCGACCCTCTGGATCCACCGCCGGGTCCGGCGTAGGAGCGAAGTACACCAGTGTGAAGAGGGCCAGTCCGAGCAAGATGAAGGCGACCCGCTTGCGGTCGACCTTCGACGCCTTCTCGGCGGCTCTGGGGCGAACCAGCTCGACCCCACCGGCCGCGGGCTTCGAACCGGCGTCGGACGTAGCTGTCACTCTCTCGGACAACGCCTCATCGGTCATTCTAGCGACGACCTCGCGAGCGGCCCCCAGACGAGGCCGCGACTATCTCACCAGTTGGGCCAGGTCGTGAAACACATCGACCGACCGCACGACCCCCACAAGCTTCCCTTCCTGAAGCACCGGAATCAGGTTCACATCCAGAGCGACCATCGCTTGCACCGCCTTCATCACGTGATCCTCAGCATCGAGGATCGTCACGATCGGAAGCATCACGTCGCTCACCGGCCTGTTCGCCTGCTCCCTGATCCCTCGTACGACCCGATCGTAGGACAGCTCCGCCAGATTCGGATCGACGGCTATGTCAAACAGCTTCTTCTTGTACTCGAGCGGCTTGCTCAGCAGGTACTTCGGCTCCAACCCCCGCATGATGTCCCGGCGCCTAACGGTCCCGACCAGCACGTCGATCTCATCAAAGACCAGCAGTACGCGAGGCAGAGACTTGCGCAGCTCGACCTCCAGCTGCGCCTCCTCGATCTTCGCAATCGCTTCGCGCAGCGTGGCGTTATCGCGCACCGAGGGGTACTCCTCCACGGGAATCATGATCTCCTTGACCCGCTTCATCGCTTCCACGCTACTTACCAGCCCTTCTTCCGCATGATATCGGACATCTTCTCCTCGATACGCTTGTCTCTGAGTGACGACCTCTTCGTCGCCGCCTCCTCGATCTTCGCTACCAGCGTCCCGATGTCCACCGGCTTCTCCAAGAAATCCAGCGCCCCCAACTTCATCGCCTCCACCGCCTGGGCCAGCGTCGCGCGACCGGTCAGCAGGATGACCTGGATGTCCGGGTTGATTCGCAGGAGCCCTTGCAGGGTCTCGATGCCGTTCATTCCCGGCATCGCCATATCCAGCACGATGGCGTCGAACGGCCGCTTCCCCGCCTTTTCCAGCGCCAGCTCGCCGTTACCCGCCGTGTCCACCGTGAGGCCGCGCGCCTCCAGCCGCTCGGCCAGGACCTCGACGAAATCCTCCTCGTCATCGACCAGCAGGACAGTGCTCTCGCTCATTATCTCTCCTCCTCCTCCTGGTCGCAGGCGGAGAGCAGGACCCGCACCAAATCCCTGATCTTCACGGGTTTCATGAGGTAGTCGTAGGCGCCGAGCTCCTTCCCCTTCTCGGCGTCCTCCTCAGAGCCCCACCCCGTCAGGAGAATCACCTGCAATTCCGGTTGCTCCACCTTGATCCTCCTGATGACCTCCAGCCCGTCGAGTCCCGGCATCTTCAGGTCCAGCAGCACTACATCGAACGGCTCCTCCGCAATCAACGAAAGCGCCTCGGCGCCGTTGGTTACACCGCTGGCCTCGAACCCTCGCAGGTTCAGCCGTTCCTCCAGGGCGCTGACCAGCTCCGCTTCGTCGTCTACGATCAGAACACGTACAGGGTCCATTGTGCCGCTCCTAGGCCTGCGCCCGACGTATCGGCAACGTGACCGTGAAACAGGTGCCTTCACCCACCTTGCTCTCGACGCTGATTTGCCCACCCAGCTTCTGCACGATCCCGTACGTGATCGAGAGACCCAGCCCCGTCCCCGCTCCCTTCTTCGTCGTGAAGAAAGGATCGAAGATGTGGCCCAAGTGTTCCTCGGGAATGCCGACGCCGTTATCGGCTATAGTGACCGCCACTGCGTCGTCCCCCACCTGCTCGATCCCTATCTCGATCCGCCCACCATCCTCGACTGCGGCAAAGGCGTTGTTGATGATGTTCAGGAACACCTGCTGCAACTGCCCCCTGTCACTAACCACGGGCGGCGGCGCTTCCGGATACTTGAAATCGATGTGGATGTCCCGGTAGCTGGCTTCCTTCCCCAGAAACTCCAGGACCTCCTTGATCAGCGCGTCGAGATCGATGGTCTCCCATT
This sequence comes from Gemmatimonadales bacterium, assembly GCA_050050535.1. Lineage (GTDB taxonomy): Bacteria > Gemmatimonadota > Gemmatimonadetes > Palauibacterales > KS3-K002. The sequence goes on from JASFTY010000090.1 coordinate 10,739, forward strand.
GCACTTCCATGTGCCTCGCGAAGCCCAGCAGACGGTGGGTTATGCTGCCGCAGCGCTCAGCCGCGTTGCGAACCGCGTTCACCAGCTGGGTCAGCTTCTCCCTCGACGGCAACTCCTTCGACAGCGTAATCAGGTCGGTCAGCAGACCCGCGTTTTGCGTGATGATCGAGAGCGGGTTGTTGATCTCGTGAGCCACGCCCGCAGCCAAACGCCCAATCGCCGCCATCTTGTTCGTGTACTCCATCTTGTGGTAGAGCGCCGCGCGCTTCGCGTCC
>JASFTY010000091.1:0-10888 GCA_050050535.1 Gemmatimonadales bacterium
GGTGAAGAACATCACAGACTTCGGCGCCTTCATCGATCTGGGCGGTATGGACGGCCTGCTGCACATTACCGACATGTCGTGGGGGCGCGTCGGCCGCCCGAGCGAGATCTGTAACATCGGGGATGAAATCGAGGTCAAAATCCTCGACATCGACTGGGAGCGGGAGCGGATTTCGCTCGGCCTCAAACAGCTACAGCCCTATCCCTGGAAGGATGTAGAGGAGAAGTATCCGGTCGGCTCGCGCGTGCGCGGCAAGGTCGTGTCGATCACCAACTACGGAGCGTTCGTCGAGCTGGAGCGCGGGGTCGAGGGGCTCGTCCACATCTCCGAGATGAGCTGGACCCGTAACGTACGGCACCCGTCGCAGCTCGTCTCGATCGGCGATGAGATCGAGGCGGTCGTGCTGCGCGTCGACCCCGAGGACGAGAAGATCTCTCTCGGGATGAAACAGGCGGAAGAGGATCCCTGGCTCGCGTTGCCCGAGAAGTACCCACCGGGTACGCGCATCCGCGGCAAGGTCCGCAACCTCACCAGCTTCGGCGCGTTCGTGGAGGTCGAGCCGGGAATCGATGGTCTCGTCCACGTGTCCGACATGAGTTGGACGAAGAGGATCCAGCACCCGTCGGAGGTGCTGAAGAAGGGCGACGAGGTCGAGGTCGTCGCCCTCAGCATCGACGTCGATCAGAAGCGCATCTCCCTCGGCCTCAAGCAGACGGAGGACGACCCTTGGTACACTCTGGCACAGAAATACGCGCCGGGGACCGAGACCAAGGGCACCGCCGTGCGACTGCTCGATAAGGGCGTCGTCGTCGACCTCGGTGATGATGTGGAAGGCTTCGTACCCGTCTCTCAGATCGCTGAAGATCAAGACGTCCGCAGCCCGTCCGATGTCGTCCGGGTCGGTGATCAGCTCGAGATGAAAGTGATGGAGTCTGATCCCATCAATCGCAGGATCGTCCTCCAGGTCACCGCGCTGCCCGAACGCGCTGAGGAAGATGAGCAGGCTCCCGCGGCCGAGACGGAAGCAGCGGCCGCCGAGGCCGGCACCGAGGGTACGGAAGTCACTGCCGAGGTGGCGGCTGAGACCGAGACCGGGACCGCGGCCGAAGCCGAGGGCGGAACGGCGGCCGAAGCCGAGACGATGGCCGAGGCCGTAACCGAAGCCGAGGTCGAGCCGGAGGCGAAGACGGAGCTCGTCGCCGAGCCCGAGACGGAGGACGATACTGAGGCTGGGGCCGAGACCGAACCGGTGGCGGAGGCGGAACCTGCGGCCGAGCCCGAGGCTGCGGCGGACGACCGGCCGGAGCCCGCCGAGGAGACCTCCGAGGAGGAGAAACCGGAGTAAGTGGCTCCTGCCACTTGACCATCAACCTCGAGGGGGCGGGCGGATCCGCCCCCTTCGCGTTGGGTGCCCCGGCAGTACCGCGGCGGTCAACGGTCAACCTCCGACTGGAGGACGGCACAGTCGACGGCTGCCGACTGCCGAACGTCGGGCAGACCCCGCTCTATTGCCCCGATGTTCAACTGTTCCCTATGATTTCAGTCGATGAGACAACTACGACTGCAGAAATGGACGCGTCGCGCCGCCGTCGCAGCGACGCTGGGGCTGGCCGGCTTCGGACTCACCTGTGCCGGGGCCAGCGGCCCCGCGCTGCCGGGCGGGCCGACGCCGACGCCCTCGACTCGTGAGGATCGAGCTCGAGAGCGTGAGGCTGCCGGGGTCTACCGCGAGGCCGGGGAGGCGTTCGAGCTGGGGGACCTCGCTGCGGCCGACTCGCTGGCGAGCGCGCTGGTCGACGACTACGGGGACACCCGGTATCTGGCGCCGGCGTTACTGCTATCAGCAGAGGTCGCGCTCGAGCTGAACGAGCCCGAGCGTGCCCGTTCCAAGGCGTCGCGCTACTTGAGACTGTACAGGGCATCGGACCCCCAGCGGGCGCCGGGCTTGATCGTCGTCGCCCGAGTCCTCCATCTCGAGGGGCGCGTGCTCGAGGCGGCCGACAGTCTGCTGGCGACGTCCCTGGAGCCGGCCGTTGACCGAGAGGCGGCGGCGCAGCTGGCTCGCCAGGTCGTCTCCGAGCTCGGCCTCGGCGAGATCGATACGCTGACCGCCCGCTGGCCTGCGAGCCACCTGCTGCGGTCGGTTTTCGAAGTGGAGCGGGCCTCGTTGCTGGTCGCCGCAGGTCACAGCGAGGAGGGACGTCGGGCGGCGGAGCGTGCTCTGGCGCTCGATCCACTCGAGCCCGAGCGTCAGCGCGCCGAGCATATCGCCTCGGGCGAGTTGGAAACGGAGCAGTGGCGGCCGATCATCGGTGCGATCCTACCGCTGAGTGGGCCGCTCGCCGCCTACGGCCGTTTGGCGGAGGAGGGCATCCGGCTGGCGATCGACGAATACAACGAGCGCCACTTCGATGCCGTCACACTGATCGTCAGAGACGATGCCGACCGGGCCGAGCGCGTGGGTGATCAGGTGCGCGAGCTGGAACGACTCGGCGCCGTCGCCATCGTCGGCCCCCTGCGCAGCGAGGGGCTCGAGGCCGCCGCGCAGCGCCGTCGTGACCGCGACCTGTTAATCGTGAGCCCGACAGCTCCGGAAAACCTCAGCTTCGAACGCAACACGTTCTCGCTCTTCAGCACGACGGAACGCGTGACCAGTGGCGCTCGAGCTCTGGCCGCCTTCGCGGTGCGCGACCTGCAGATCGACTACTTCGGAGTCATGTACCCCAGAACCCAGGAGGGGCGGAGCCAATTCGCGGCCTTCGCCGATGCGGTGCGGGCGCGGGGCGCTGAGATCGTCGGGTCCGTAGCCTACGACGACACGGCTACGACCTTCCAAGAGCCTCTCGCCTACCTCGACACGTTCGACCCGCAGGCGATCTATGCGCCGGCCAGCAGGTCGTCCGACGTCATAGTGCTCGCGCCGCAGTTCTCGTTCTACGGGATGAGGGGCGTCCAGGTACTGGGCGACGCCGAGTGGTCGGGGCCCGAAGTCCTGCGACTGGTCGAGCCGCGTTTCATCAACGGTACCGTCATCTCGACCTTCCTCCACCGCTCGAGCTCGTCGGTTCGCTGGCGGGAATTCGTGGAGATGTACGAGCGCGAGTATCGTAAAGGACTGCAGGAGAACCTGGTCCCGGCGCTCGCCTACGACGCTACGCGCCTGATCCTTTCCGCCCTACCGTGGGGTTTCCCGCGCCGATCCGCTATCGCCAGATCGTTCCGCGATATTCGCGGCATGCCCGGTGCTACGGGTATCTTCTCGGTCGAGAGCAGCGCGATCACTCGCCGTCCATTCATCCTCCAGTTCAAGGACCGTGAGTTGGTGCCGGCCTACGAGGAACTGCGGGCCGGTCGCAACGGCAACGAGCGGGAGCCCAGCCGATGACAATGGAAGACAAGCTCAAACGGCTTGCCGAACTGAGAGCGCAGGCGGAGCTCGGCGGCGGTGAGGAGCGCATCAAGGCCCAGCACGCCAAAGGAAAGCTGACAGCCCGGGAGCGCCTCGACCTGCTTCTCGATGAAGGGTCGTTTCGCGAGTTCGATCGCTTCGTGACTCACCGCGCCACCGAGTTCGGCCTGGCCAACAAGAAATTCCTGGGCGATGGCGTCGTCACCGGGATGGGCCGGGTCCACGGCCGCCAGGTGCTGGTCTTTTCGCAGGACTTCACCGTCTTCGGCGGCTCGCTCTCCGAGGCGCACGCCGAGAAGATCTGCAAGGTGATGGACATGGCGATGAAAGTCGGCTGTCCCGTCATCGGACTCAACGACTCGGGTGGCGCCAGGATTCAGGAGGGCGTCGTATCACTGGGCGGCTACGCCGAGATCTTCTGGCGCAACACGCAGGCCTCAGGGGTCGTACCGCAGATCACCGCGGTGCTCGGGCCGTGCGCCGGCGGTGCGGTCTACTCGCCGGCGATCACCGACTTCATCTACATGGTAGACGGCTCGTCCTACATGTTCGTGACGGGCCCCGATGTCGTGAAGACCGTCACGCACGAGGAGGTCGATTTCGAGCAGCTCGGCGGCGCGCAGGTCCACGGTGACACCTCGGGCGTGGCGCACTTCGTCTGTGAGTCGGAACCGGCGTGCTTGGAGCGGGTCCGCGACCTATTCCACTACATCCCGCAGAACAATATGGAGGACCCGCCCAGGGGGGGTGGCGAGGACCCGCCCGACCGCATGGACGAGGCGCTTCTGAGTATCGTCCCCGATAGCCCCAACAAGCCGTACGACGTTCACGATGTGATCTCTCGGGTCGTCGATCAGCAGAGCTTCTACGAGGTTCATGCCGACTACGCCAAAAACATCGTCGTCGGCTTCGCGCATCTGGGCGGCCAGACGATCGGCATCATCGCCAACCAGCCGGCTGTGCTCGCCGGCGTACTCCATATCGACAGCTCGATGAAGGGCGCTCGCTTCATCCGCTTCTGCGACGCGTTCAACATCCCGATCGTCACGTTCGAGGATGTGCCGGGCTTCTTACCGGGATTGGCGCAGGAGCACGGCGGCATCATCAAGCACGGTGCGAAGCTGCTCTACGCCTACTGCGAAGCCACGGTGCCCAAGCTCACCGTGATCCTGCGCAAGGCGTATGGCGGTGCCTACGACGTTATGAACTCCAAGCATATCCGCGGCGACTTCAACTTCGCCTGGCCGACGGCCGAGATCGCCGTCATGGGCCCGAAGGGTGCGGTGGAGATCCTGTTCCGGAAGCAGATAGCCGAGGCGAAAGATCCGGCCGCCGAGACCGAGAAGTTGATCGCAGAGTACGAGGACCAGTTCGCTCACCCATACATTGCGGCGGCACGCGGTTACCTGGATGACGTGATCGATCCACGCGAGACGCGGCCACGCCTGATCGAGGCGCTGCGGATGTCACGACACAAGCGCGAGCCGCGTCCGCCACGCAAACACGGGAACATCCCGCTCTAATGCTCAAGAAAGTCCTCGTCGCCAATCGTGGTGAGATCGCGGTCCGTGTGATACGCGCCTGCCGCGAGCTGGGCATCGAGTCGGTCGCGGTCTACTCGGAGGTCGACCGGCTGGCGCCCCACGTCTGGCTTGCCGATGAGGCCTACGAGATAGGGCCGGCGCGGGCTGCAGAGAGCTACCTGTCGATAGTCCGCCTGCTCCACGCTGCGGAGCGCTCGGGTGCCGATGCGGTCCACCCGGGCTACGGCTTTCTGGCCGAGAACGCCGACTTCGCCGCTGCGGTCGAAGCGGCGGGCCTCATCTTCGTCGGCCCTACCGCCGAGACGATCGCGCTGATGGGTGACAAGACCGAGGCGCGGCGCGCGATGGAGGAGGCGGGCGTGTCCGTCGTGCCGGGCAGCAGGGAGGCGCTCGCCGACCTCGACGCCGTACGCGCCGCCTGCGATGCGATCGGGTATCCGGTGCTGCTCAAAGCGGCGGCCGGCGGCGGCGGCAAGGGGATGCGCCGGGTTGATGGCCGGAAGGGACTCGAGTCGGCGTTCGGCGCCGCGCAACGCGAGGCCCAGGCAGCCTTCTCGGACTCGCGTGTCTACGTGGAAAAGTACCTCGAGGATCCGCGCCATATCGAGTTCCAGATCCTCGCCGATACCCACGGCAACGTGATCCACCTGAACGAGCGCGAGTGCTCGATCCAGCGGCGGCACCAGAAGTTGATCGAGGAATCGCCGTCACCTGTGATGACTGCGGCGTTGCGAAGGCGGATGGGTGACGCGGCCGTCGCTGCGGCGCGCGGTGCGCAATACCGAGCTGCCGGAACCGTCGAGTTCATGGTGGCGGGCGGCGAGTTCTATTTCCTCGAGATGAATACGCGACTCCAGGTCGAGCACCCGGTGACCGAGATGGTTACCGGTGTCGACCTCGTGCACCAGCAGCTCCGTATCGCCGCCGGTGAACAGATCGCGCTCGGCACCGTCGAGCCCAACGGTCACGCCATCGAGTGCCGCATCAACGCGGAAGACCCTTTCGCCGACTTCCTGCCCGCCGGCGGTCGAGTAGAACAGCTCAGGTTGCCCGGCGGCACCGGTGTTCGCTGGGACGGTGGTATCGTTCAGGGCACCGAGATCGGTCTGCACTACGACCCCCTGGTCGCCAAGCTCATAGTCCACGCCGAGAATCGTGAAGCGGCTATCGCCCGCATGTCTCGCGCGCTGGACGAGCTGTTGATCGACGGGGTGGCGACGATCGTCCCCTTCCACCGCCGCGTGATGGACGAGCCGGACTTCCGCGCCGGCAAGTTCCACACGGGCTACCTGGACGAGCACCCCGACTTGTTGGGAGGTCAGGGGGAGGAGGAGAAGCTCAGGGCCGTCGCCCTCGTTGCCGCGCTGCTCGAGGACGGCGAGCGTCGCAAGGTTCGGATGGACGACGGCGCCGAGAGCGGCGTTGCACGGAGTGCCTGGCGCTGGCCCGCAGCGGACTGGCGCGGCCGTAACTGGGGACTGGGCGGCTGACTGATTCCGAGACCCTCCAGATCGAGACCATCGTGGCCGGTGGGCATGGCCTCGCCAGGCGACCCGGCCGGCCCGTCGTCTTCGTGCCGCGGACGGCCCCGGGCGAACGGGTCGAGGTCGAGTACATCGAGGAACGCAGCCAGTGGGCGCGGGCGCGGGCGCTGCGCCTCATTGAGGCCAGCCCCGACCGTCGTGCGCCTCCCTGCCCGCATTTCGATCTCTGTGGTGGCTGCCAGCTCCAGCACCTGCGCTACGAGGCGCAGCTCAAGGCCAAGTCCGGGATCATCGCCGACGCGCTGCGCCGGATCGGCGGCCAGCAGGTCGAGCGGCCCGAGATCATTCCCGCGCTGGCCGAGTTCGAGTACAGAAACCGCCTTACCCTTCGTTTGAAGCGGACACGCGCTGGCGTGGTCGCCGGGTTCCACGCTCTCGAGGATCCGCGCAAGATCATCGACATCGATCGCTGCCCTCTGGCGGAGTCGTCGGTCAATCGTGCCTGGGAGGGGTTGCGTGCCGCCTGGGGCCCCGAGGCCGAACGCCTGCCCCCCGCTCGCGAGCTGAGGCTCACGCTGCGGGCTTCGGCGGATGGCCGAGTGGGTCTGGCTATCGAAGGCGGCGAGGGGCGTGGCGCGCCGGAGTACCTGCTCGAGCAGGTCGATGGTCTGGCGGCGATCTGGTCGCTGGGACCCGACGGCCTACTCGACTGGCATGAAGGCCCCGCCGAGCTGCCGGATCGCTGGGCCGGCCACGATCTGCTGCTGACCGGCAAGGCCTTCGTTCAGGTCAACCGTGGTGTCGCGGCTCAGCTCGATGCTTACGTGCTCGTGCAGTGTGGCGATGTTGTGGGGCTCCGCGCGGTCGATGCTTACTGCGGGTTCGGTCTGAGAGCGATCGAGCTGGCCATCGCCGGTGCCCGCGTCGCGGGCATTGACTCTGACGACTATGCGATCGCCGCCGCGCAAGGTCTCGCCGTCGAGTCGGCCGCCGAGGTTCACTTCGTTCCCCATGCCGTAGAGGAAGGACTGCCTCGCTACTTGCCCGCCGACCTGGTGATCTTGAACCCGCCACGCCGCGGCATCTCGATCACGGTCGTCGAGACGCTGCTCGCCGAGCCGCCGGCCTCCATCATCTATGCGAGTTGCGACCCGGCAACGCTCGCACGTGACCTCGCCGACCTCAGCCCCGCCTTCGAGCTCGTGGCCTGCCGCGGGTTCGATATGTTCCCGCAGACTGCGCATGTCGAGACCGTCGCGACTCTCGCGCGACGCTAGGCTCAACCGCGCGTAAAAGCTACTGACCGGAGCGCCAGGCGAGCTCGTCGATGGCGGTCAGATAGCGGTCGAGTGGAAGAGGTACGTAGCCGACCTGCGGCAGATAGTCGGGCGCGAAGCGGAGGTAGAACTCGGCAAACGCCTTCACCTCGGGTCGCTTGACGGATTCGCTGTCGATGTAGATGAAGAGCGGACGCGCCAGCGGGCTGTACTCGCGGTTCTGGATCGTCTCGGGGGTCGGGAATACGCAGCCGTCCCCGTCGTCGATCGCGACCAACTTCAACCTCTCCGTGTTCTCGACGAAATAGGCATATCCGAAGTAGCCGAGAGCGTACCGGTCGCCGGCGACGCCGGCCACCAGGACATTGTCGTCTTCGCTGGCGGTGAAATCGGGGCGGCTGGCCTTGAGTTCGCCGACTACCGCCTCGGTGAAGCAGTCGAAGGTGCCCGAGTCGGGTCCCGGACCATAGAGGATGATCTCCTCGGCCGGCCAGGTGGCCCGCAGATCGCTCCAGGTCGAGACGCTTGACCCGGGTTCCCATAGCCGTCTGAGCTCATCAACCGTCAGGCAACCGACGAACTCGTTCTGCGGGTTGACGACTACCGAGATACCGTCGAATCCCACCATGATCTCGATCGGCTCGACTCCGTTCGCCCGACACCCGGCCAGTTCCGGCTCGGTTATCGGCCGTGAGGCGTCGGAGATGTCGGTCTCGCCGTCGCAGAATCGCTTGAAGCCGCCGCCGGAACCGGAGATCCCAACGGTAACCCGCACCCGCGGATGGTCCGCCTGAAACTCCTCGGCCATCGCCTCGCTGATTAGGTAGACGGTGCTCGATCCGTCGACGCGCACCGCACCTTCGAGGCCACCGTGGCCCCGGAATCGCTCACTGTCATCGCTGCAGGACAGGGTCGCCGCTGCTAGGCACAGGAGCGGCGCTGCCGGGATCGGTCTGAAGTTGAGCGGCATGGTCTTGGCCCTTCCGGCCGGCGGTGTCCGCCCGTGTTCGTAGGTCTGAGTCCAGCGGAACCGCGGGTGGCGCTTCGGTGCAGCTGCCCGCGGTCCCCCGCCTGGTTCGGGTCCGCTACTGCTGATCGAGCTCAGCGAGGCTCGCCTCGTAGCGGGCGGCGTCGAGCGCTACATAGCCGACCTGGGGAACGAGCGTGGCCGCGTTCTCCAGATAGTAGCGCACGAACGCCTTCACCTCGGGCCGCTCCATCGCCGTGTCATTGAAGTAGAGGAAGAGCGGTCGGGAGAGTGGCTCGTACTCGCCGGTCTGGACCGTCTCCGGCGTCGGCTCCACGCAGCCGTCGCCGGCATCGATGGCCACTAGCTTCAGCTTGTCGGTGTTCTCCGCATAGTAGGCGTAGCCGAAATAGCCCAGCGCATACTCGTCTCCGGCAATCCCGGTGACCAGGACGTTGTCGTCCTCGCTGGCGGTGAAGTCGTGGCGGCTGGCGTCCTCCTGACCCACGATCGCCTCGGTGAAGTAGTCGAACGTACCCGAGTCGGTGCCCGGACCGTACAGCTTGATCTCCTCGGCCGGCCACTCGGGGCGGACGTCCTGCCAAGTCGTGACCGCGCTGTTCGGCTCCCATACCCGCTTCAGCTCGTCCACCGTCATGCACGCGGCGAAGTCGTTTGCCGGGTTAACCATCACGGCCAAGCCGTCGTAGCCTACGGTGAGCTGTCTCGGCTCGATCCCGGCGGCCCGGCACATCTCCAGCTCGCTCTCCTTGATCGCGCGCGAGGCGTCGGAGATGTCGGTCTCGCCGGCGCAGAACTTCTTGAAGCCGCCGCCGGTGCCCGAGATCCCCACCGTCACTCGCACCCCGCGATTCTCTTTCTGGAACTCCTCGGCCACCGCCTCGGTGACCAGGAAGACGGTACTGGAGCCGTCGATCCGCACAGCGCCGCTCAGCCCCGATTCACTCTCGATCCGGCCTTGCTCGCGGCCGCAGGCGGCAAGCGCCGCGACCAGCAGAGGCAGGGCGAGGCTGGCAATACTCTTGGCTTTCATCATCGCTCCTCTCCAGGTTGGGTCGCCCTGATTGTACGGGGGCCGTGTCACAAGCCGTCGGGTCTTGTGTAACGAATCTGTATCGATCCGCGCCCTCTCCCGGGGCTGCTGAGAGGCCAGGTGAGGCGAGCCCCGCCTCACTGGGCGGCGCGCTCGCCTTTCAGGGTGCGTCCGGCGGGAAGGCCAAATGCACCGAGGTCCCCGCGCCGACCTCGCTGTCCGCCCATACGCTGCCTCCCATGCTCTCCATCCAGTGCTTCACGATGGAGAGGCCGAGCCCGGTGCCGCCGGTGGCCCGCGAGCGGCTGGGGTCGGCGCGGTAGAAGCGCTCGAAGACTCTTTCCAGATGAGCGGTGGGGATGCCGCGGCCATCGTCGCCGACCGTCAGCCTGATCTCGCCGCTCTCGGAGCTCGTGCCGACGATCCACAAGGACTCCGCCCCGGAGTGGCTGATCGCGTTGTCGACCAGGTTCTCCAGGATCTGTCGTAGCCCCTCACGGTCACCTGACACGGTCAGGTCCGAGGGATCGATCTTCACGCTCAGCGCGATGCCTGCGGCCTCGGCCCTGCCGCTGACGGCATCGATAATCGTCTCGACGAGCGGCTGGATCTCCACCGTCTCGCGACGCGCCGCGACTCCCGGATCCTCCAGCTGCGCCAGCGTGAGGAGGTCCTCGACGAGGGCGGTCATCCGCTCGGCGTGCTCGACGATGCGATCGGCGAAGCGGCTCCTGTCTTCGGCGGCCACGCTCTCTGCTTGCAGGGTCTCGGCGTAGCCCCGGATGGCTGTCAGGGGCGTCTTCAACTCGTGCGACGCGTTTGCCACGAACTCGGTACGCACGCGATCGAGTCGGCGCAGTTCGGTCAGATCGGAGAATACGGCGACGAGACCACCGTCCGGTAATGGTCTTGCAGTGACCAGCATCGTGTGGCCGAAGACCTCGAACTCGCCCTGCGCTCCGTCATCCGGCATCGAGTCCGGTGCCAGGAAGGCCACCAGCTCGGGGTCTCGGAAGAGAGTCGTGACGGCGCGACCCTCGGGCGACTCGGCCGCGCCGATGATCCTCCGCAGTTCCGGGTTCACTCGCAGGGCCCGACCGGTCCGGTCGAGGGCCAGTACGCCTTCACCCATCTCGCGCAGCAGGAGTTCGGT
>JASFTY010000092.1:0-10864 GCA_050050535.1 Gemmatimonadales bacterium
ACGACCCGGCCCTCATCGTTCAAGATCAGGATCTGGGGGACCCGCTGCAAGCGAAAGAGCCCCTGCGCTCTTCGCTCCGTCAGGCTCACCACAGGGAACCCGAGCGCGTGCTCCGTCGCGTACGCCCGGCTCGCTTCCAGCGAGTCGAGGGAAACCCCATAGATCGACACGCGTAGGTCACCGGCCAGCCGCTCGGCCAGCGCGTTCCACCACGGCAGCGAGGCCCGTGAGTACGGGCAGCGGGTGTCAAAGACCAGAAGCAGTTGCCGCTCGGCCTCCCCGGGCGCTCCGATGAGGACTGAGTCGCTCTGTACGCACGGTGCGCGGATGACCGGCACGTACATGCCCACGTAGGGATGATCCACCCGCGCGGCCAGCTCCCGATAGCGCGCCTCCAGCGACTGCTTCTGCCGGGCGAGGGCCACAACGATTATGGCAGCCGCAGTGAGGGCGAGAACGAGAGCCGGCCGCGCGAGACGCCTCGCCAGGACATCGTTTCCACTCATGAGTCTCGCGAGGCTGCGGTTACCCTTCTGGTCTGGATACGGCGCCTGACTCTACTCAAAGCAGACACAGCATTCAAAGTGATGATCGCACGTGCCACCGTAGTAAGGCGGATACGTACAGATATCCCCGGTTACTTCACAGTACCAGTCTTCGTCACACCACTTATCCGGGAATTGGCACGGGTTGTCAGGTAACGTCGAGCTGCTGAGCGCCTCGGCCGCGCCGAAGCTGAGCGCCACGGCGATGGCCACGGCGAAGGCGCCGTTCCGGACCATAAGCAACACGTTCTTCATGATTGCCCCTCCTTGCTTCTCAGTTTACCGCCAACGGGGCCTGGGCCCTCGCCCGGATACCCGCGCGAAGGAAAGCGATAGCGATGATCGAGAGTCGTCTGATGGTAGACCGCGTCGTCGCCGGCTCGAGAGGCTAGCTACGAGTGCCAGAAAAGTGAGGCGCCGCGAAGATTCTGCCCTGCGGGCGCGCATGAGAGGTACTCCCTATGGCTGAATACGACACCATCAACATAGGGGTTGGAAGGGGGGGGGTGTCAAGCCAGGCTCCACGCTCCTTCTCTACGGGGTCGAGACGAGCAGCGCCCCGAAGTCCAGCGTCCAGCCGCTGCAGTCTCCAGTGGGCTCAACCGGCGCTGCCCAACCGCTAGCGGTTAGCGGACACGCGGCGATTGCGGCTATCGCCACCCTAGTTGGCTTGGCCCGGCCGGCGGCGCCCGTCCCGGGGTGGGCTATTTCAGGACGGCTGCATTGTCCACGTTCGCCGAGTGGTCCTGCAACGGGGATGGCTCAAGAGGCCTCGCGCGCTGCCAGCTCGCGGATCTCCGAGCGCAGCCGCTCAGCCAGAGGCTCGTTCCATCCGCTCTTGGCATCGGCGATCACTTGCTGCTCGAGTTCGGTGAGCTGGCGGAACGCAGCGAAGTGACCCTCCACGGAAGCCAGGATCTCGTCGGGCTCGATTCGTTCCGAGGTGCGGACCAGGCGCCGGATGTCCGCCCAGTCGTACACGCCGCTGCGGAGCTTGGTGAAGAAGGCCTGCGGCTCGAAGGGATCGCGGACCTGCCAGAGCTTCAGCACCGCCAGGCGCCGCAGCAGCCCTGTGTCGAACGGCGTTTTGGAGAACCGGTGCAGGTCGTAGAGGTCACGGACCTTCGCGCGCTGGAAGGCAGCCCGCACCTTCTCGGCAATCATCTCGATGGGCTCAAGCGACCGCACGTCGAAGCGCTCGAACTCGAGATAGTTGAAGTACGCTTGGTGCTGCATGGCCTTCGAGATGACGGCCAGCGTTGGACGCTCGCGCAAGCTTACCTGCAGCCGAAAGCGCCCAGCGTCGTTCCAGGAATGCCGGTATTCGACATCGCCTCCGAACGAGGTGTCGTCGTCGGTCTTGTAGTACTCGTCGAAGGTGAACGTGATGCCGTGGTGTTCCGCGTTGAAGACCTCGACGATCTCCGTGAGTACGTCGTCCTCGGGCCGGTCGCTGTCCAGCGTGAAGTCGAGGTCCTCGGAGAAGCGACCGGACGAACCGAAGACGAGCTTGCGCAGGCAAGTGCCGCCCTTGAACGCCAGATGGTCCGCGACACCAGCGTCGAGCAGGGCGCGCAAGGCATACGTCAGGACCACATCCCGCTCCGCGACCAGCTTGTCGCGCACGCCGCTATTGCGAGCGTGGAGGTCCACGAACTTGTCAGCGATCACCGGTTCCGCCCCTTCCGTTGGAAGACCACGCGCCGGCGAGGCTTCTCGTCCTTAGAAAGCAGAACCTCGGCTGGCACGTTCTCCACCACGTTCCACGGTCGCACAAGCTTGCCGGTAGTGCCCCACTTCCGGCGCGAGCCGAGCTGGATCTTGCTGTGCGGAAGGACGAGCTCGAGTAGGGCTCCACGCACCTCCTCGGGCACACCGACGCCGTGCAGGTCGAGGAAGTAACCGACGCGCTGAATCAGCGCCGACGAACGCCACTTGCGGAGCAGCTCGAGCAGCACTTCCCACGAGAGCCGCGACGCCGCTCGGGCGGCGATCCGGGAAACCTCGCCGATGCCGCCAGCGTACCGGGGCCGGTCGATCGCGTCGAGCAACGCCCGCTCGATCGTCGCCATCTGCACTGCCTGCCCTAAGACGTTGGTCTCTGCGAAGCCGAAGAAGCGCGCGTCGGCAATATAGATGAACACGTAGCGCTTGCCGCGGATCGTCTCGGCTCGCCGGCGCTCCCGACAGGCCAGGTAGACCTCGGCGAACACCTGCTCGGTGAGCCCGTGGTGCGTACACGCGGTGCCGAAGGAGAAGAAGTACGGGTCAACGAGGACCGCGCCGGCGGTGAGGGGATGGGTGTCGGCCACGCCCGCCCGGCCGCGATCCGCAGGCACGAGCCGGAAGAGCCCGGGCCGAAGCCGTTCCAGCCAGCCCTTCTTCACGAGCCCGTGAGCGAACTTGCGGGCGTAGTTGTCGGACCCACCCAGCGCTTCACGCAGCTCGGCTAGCGTGACGATCCTCTGGTTCCGCCACTCGAGGTCGAGAATCACCTTGGCCTCGGTTTCGGAGAGGGTCCGTTCCATACCTGGGTCTCCCGTGGCTCCAGATGAGGCAGCGAGGAGGGCGGAGCTTCGTGCCCGTCGTTGGTTGCCAAAGATTTACTTCGTTACCAAAATAGTAACAAATTGCGTATCTGGCAACCCCGCGTCCGGCAACCGGCGCCGACCCACACCGTTTTCCCATGGCTGGCGACGTCCCACGCTGGGCGCTGAAGATAGGCCGTCGTGGTGAGGATTGTCTGCCCAGCCTTGCATTATCAAAAGTTAAGCAGTATCGTTTTGTTAGCATGCCGACTGTCAAAAGTTGTCGCCATTCGCTTGAACGCCGAGGTTCAAGGCAGTCAAACAGATATGAATGAACTTTTGATAGCCTCCGGCGCTATCAAAGCCTCGTAGCGAGCACGATCACCATGGCTATCGGTGCTTCGACGCGAGCTGGACGGTTGGTCCAACAGGAGACGGGTCCCGGCGGCTATTTCGCCTTCGTTCCCGCACCCCTACCCCCGGATCCGCCGGTCGAGATCACAGCCGAGCTCCGCCGACTCTACGAAGAGGCCGCCCATGCCCTTGGCCGGCTGGACGGAGTGTCGGAGCGAATGGAACCCGACCGGCTACTCTACATGTATGTGCGGAAGGAGGCCGTGCTATCGAGCCAGATCGAGGGCACGCAATCCAGCCTAGCCGAGCTTTTGGAGTACGAGAATGCCGCCGCGCCGGGAACTCCTGTCGCAGACGTGGCGGAGGTCTCGCGCTACGTCGCTGCTCTCCAGCACGGCCTCGACCGGATTCGCACGGGCAGCCTTCCACTGAGTCTCCGCCTCTTGCGCGAGATGCATCGCGTCCTGCTCCAAGACGGCCGGGGCGGCACCCAAGCGCCCGGCGAGTTTCGGCGTACGCAGAACTGGGTCGGTGGGACGCGCCCAGCGAACGCTCGCTTCGTGCCGCCGCCACCCGACCAGATGACGGTGGCACTCGACAACTTCGAGCGGTTTCTTCACGACGAGTTCGGACCGACACCGCCCATCCTCAAGGCGGGGCTGGCGCACGCCCAGTTCGAGACGATCCACCCGTTTCTCGATGGCAATGGTCGCATCGGGCGGCTGCTCATCAGTCTGCTTCTGGTGGTGGAGGAGGTGCTCCAGCAGCCCTTCTTCTATCTCAGCCTCTACTTCAAACAACACCGCGCCGACTACTACGACGCACTGCAGCGAGTGCGCACACACGGCGACTGGGAAGGCTGGCTCGGCTTCTATCTCATCGGAGTCGAGACCGTCGCCGGCGAGGCTGCGGCGACGACACGCGCACTACTGGAGATCTTCGAGCAGGATGGGCAACGTGTGGCGGAGCTCGGCCGAGCATCGGGCTCGGCGCTGGCGGTTCTCGACCTGCTGCGACGCCGGGTTGTTCTCTCGCCCACGCGGGCGGCCGAGGAACTCGGTCTCACCTGGCCGACCGTGAACAGCGCACTCAAACGTCTTCAGAAACTGGAAATCGCTCGCGAGATCACGGGCAAGAAGCGTGACCGGCTGTTTGCCTACCGGCGACAACTGGAAATCCTGAATCAGGGCACTGAACCACTCGCGTGATGGCGAAACGCAAGTGGAAGAGGTCGAGGAAATCGGGACGGCGGGATTCGCGTTGCAGGCGCCGGCAGGCGCCTTAATACCGAGCGCCGCGCGTTCCTGCGCGCGGCGCGAGTCTCCACCCGCGACCTCCTGAACCCCATTCAGTACGGGAATCAGGTCAGGTACGACACAACGTAGCAATCAAGCGGTGTTCTGGGCATCGATGTCGTAACTCGGGGCTCGCCTTCAGCACAAAAGTAGCACGTAACTCACAACAACACTCACAACACGGCCGCAGCGGTATCGAGCTATCCGTCACCGCAATCATCACCACGCACACCTACGTCACTGCCGGGCTACTAGAACAGGCACACTGGACCCCCGACTTGCAGATTAGATGGGCACGATCCGGCGCCAGCCATCGCTCGTGCGCGCTGCCACCACGGTGAGAAGCCGGTGGCTTCTACCCCTTGCATTGCCATCAGCGTCGGGAGACGGCGGCGATGACGACGCGAGTCACGCGGAGGTGCCACTACTGAAGTAAGGTGCCGAGGGTGTAGTGGGCGCGGAGGAACTCGATGGCCGAGGTGTTGGTGTCCTGGAGGATGGCGCGGCCGTCGGCGGTGTAACCGAGCACGATCCGCTGGATCGAGAAGTCCACGTCGATGGCCGGCAGTACATACCCCCCTTCCAGCTGGTCGAAGCTCGGGTGCACCATCGGGTGGCACTGGGGGATCCGCTGCTCGATGTACGCGTCGTAGTGGTGAGTCGCCACCACGTCCAACAGCCGCCCGGCGGGGAAACGGACCAGTGGATAGCCCCGCTGAGGAGTCAACGCTTTCGGCAGCGACTCCGGGTCCACGGCCTCGCACAGGAAGTACAGTTGACCGAGAGACATGTCCTCGCCGTGCCCTTCCGGGTGCGAGCGAGGGCTCACCTCCAGCAGATTCGGAACCGCGGGGTTGTCCACGTCGGCGGACCCGAGGAGCTCGAAGTCGGCCTGCGACAGGTCGGGGTAGCCAGGGAAGAACTGCGAGTGGTCCACCGCGTCCCGTGCGATGACCGCGCTGCCGCCCGGTGCCAGCGGGTACTCGGTCCCGGAGCCGGGAAACTGGTAGAAGAACCGCCCCCAGACTCCCCCGCCATCCAGCACTAGACGCTCAGCCTGCTCCCACACCGCCGGGTCGCAGTAGTTCCAGTCATAAGCCACGCCGTAGATCATGCCGTCGAGGTAGACCTCGGAATCGGAGTTGTTGTAGATCTCGGCGTAGTGGTGGTAGAAGTAGTGGCCGGCTTCGTTCGGCTGCGTGCCGTAGATCTCGCTGATCACCAGGGACCCGGGCTCGTCGGCGGCCAACCGCAGGGTATGCTCACGCGGGCCACTGAACTCCAGGTAGGCCCCGCCGCCGAAGGCGCGGCGGCGATCGCCCAGCTCGGCCACCTCCTCCTCCGTGAGCGCCCGGTAACCGGCCAGCCGGTAGCTGCCGGGCAGGATGTCGGGGAAGCGGGCCGTGCCGGCCGAGTCGGTCAAGGCGCTCTCCCAGACCCAGCCGGTGCCCCTACGCTGGAGGCGGACCTCGGCGCCCGGCACGCCCTCGCTCCACCCCAGCGCCTCAGCCAGCGTGGCGTCCTCCGCCTCGACGTTGACGGTGAGGCCGACGGCCAGCTCGCTCCCGCCCGGCTGCAGGAGCTGGACGTCTTCGGCGGTGCAGCCCAGGAGCGCTCCGGCCACAAGGGCCAGCGGCAGGAAGACTCTCGGGTGCAGGCTGCGCCCCATGTCACCCTCCTCGGCGTGCTACATCAGTGCCGCGGCTACGATCGAGTCGACCGCAGCATCGCCTTCAACGGCGCCGGGCCGGACGAACAGGATCCGGCCCTCCCCGTTCAAGATCAGGGTCCAGGGGACCCCGTGCAAGTGATACAGCGCCCACCCCCTCGGCTCCGTCAGCGAGACGATCGGAAAGCCGAGCCCGTGCTCCGCGGCGTAGGCTCGGCTGGCCGCGAGCGAGTCGGTCGAGAGGCCGTAGACGCGCACCCCGGGCTCCGCGGCGAGCCTTGCAACCACCTGCCTCCAGGCCGGCACCGAGGCGCTGCAGAAGGCGCAGCTCGTGTTGAAGACGAAGAGAACCTGGCGCTCGCCGCCGGCCACCTCGCCTAAGGTGACCTGCCCTCCGTCGATCGAAGGTACCGACAAGGGCGGCACGTACATCCCCACGTAGGGGTCACGGAGCCGCGCGGCCAGCGCTCGGTAGCGCGCCTCGAGCGACTGGTACTTGAGGGCGAGGGCGACGAGGAGCGCCGTGGATGCGAGGAGCGCTATGACGAGCGCTGGCCGCGCAATCTGCCTCAGTACATGCAGTCGCAGCAATTCAGCGCGACGTAACAGTAACCCTCTTCATAGCCGTGGTCGTCACACCATTGGTCGCATTCCCACTCTGTCTCGCAGGTCGTGAGGCACGGCGGGTTCTCCAGCGCAGTGAGATCCGGGGTCCCGCTGAGTGTCACCGCCCCACCGAACAGCAACCCGGATGAGATGGCGGCAGACAACACTCCGGTTCGGATCCGATCGAGGGTCGCTTTCATGGCTTCCTCCAACGAGTAGTGGCAGGCGCCGCGCCGCCCTTCATCCCGGCCATCCCATGTTGACCGTCCCGTCGGGGGAGCACAACCGGTGCTCATTCCGAGATCGGGGGCGGCTTTCCCGATTCTTGGGGTGGCTTTCCCGAGGAGTGCTGCAATCTTTCCGCGGGCTCTCTAGGCGAGCCGCTCCGCCACGATCTCCAGGAGCAGTTCGAGCCCGCCCCCGGCCAGCTCACCGAAGGAGAGGCCCGTCAGCTCCCGGGCCACCTTGCCCAAATACTCGCCCTTCTTCCAGCCGACCCGCTCAGCGATGGAGTCCCGGGTCACGCGGTCACCCAGGCGGATCTTGAAGTCCACCGCCCGGACGAGGCGGAGCCACCGGACAAGTCTCCGGGGCTCCGGGAGTCCCCACGAGTGCACTATCCGCTCGAGCCCCTCGGGCCCCTCCAGCCCGGCGCGATCCGCCCACAGGCCGACCTGAAGCTCTCCCGGGTCCATCAGCACGGCCGTCCCCAGGACTCTCACCATCTCCGGCCGATCCGCACTCCAGGCCCTGGCGAGCGCTGGGAAGAGACAGGCGCGGTAGTCAAGAACCTCCGTAAGCTGCCACCGGAGGTCTGGCCAGTAGTCCTCCGAAACGGTCGCCTGGACCGGCTGCCGGTAACCCAGCACTCCGAGCTCGGCCGCGAAATCGGCAGCGCCCGGATCGCGGGACAGAGAGGTCACGACCAGGGGCTGCCAGCACTGTGAAGCCCATCGTCGGAAGGTCCGCTGCTTGGGCGCTAGCGGGGCGACGACATCGGCGACGAGGCCCTCGGGGATGCGGCCCAGCGTAGCGGCGTTGTGCCAGGGAAAGGACTCGAAGATGGCGTCGAGCCCCCGGGCAGAGTGCACCAGCCCGTCGGCCCACTCGAGCCGGTCGGTCGCCAGCACTACTCGGCCCCCGAAGTCATCGCGCCGACTCATCACCCACGCCCGGTTGAGGCGGCCTCATCCCGCGGTGAGCACAACACCGAGATCGAGCCTCGAATCGGAACGTTCGCCGCTGGGCTGCAACGGTATGCGGATCGCGCCGATCCTGGGGGCCAGGGAAGTGTAGCGGACGCGGGCCCACAGGGCCGCGGTCCCGGAGACCTGCCAGCGGCCGGCCAGGCTCAGCGCCGTCGCCAGGCCCCCTGTGACGGAAAGGGCGAGCGCCGGCCCCATAGACTCCGTGAACACGGGCCCCATCACCGCGGGATCCGGGATCGCGCCCGCAGGTTGGTGTCCAGCCAGCCCGGCGGAGGCCGCGACGGCGAAGCGGCTGCCCAGCCTTCGCCCGATAGCCACTCCCGCGCCCCGCTGCCAGGCGCGGACCTCGGACCGCGTCCCCGCGAGGCGGTCGCGGCGGGTCCGGTCCTCCCGGAGCAGGGTCAGCAGCGCGGCGGCCTCCCAACCACCGGGCCCGAGGAAGCGGAGCTCCACGTCCGCGGCCCAGCGCTCCTCATCGCAGGTGAAGACCACCCCCTCCGGGTCCGCCAGGCGCGCCTCGCCCCAGAGGCTCGACGCTCGGACCCCGGCGGTAAGCAGCAGGTGCTCGCCCAATTGTCGCTGGTAGGCCGCGCCGGCCCTCCACCCGTCGACCTCCCAGCGGTCGGTGAGCGGGTCATTCGACTCCTCGTTGTGCTGCCCTTCAGAGAGATTCTCCGTCCGGGCGAACAGGGCCCAGTGGCCGCCCAGCGCGCGGCCGGCCAGCGAGAGACCCAGCGCCCATTCGTCCCGCTCCAACCGCCGGACGTACGTCGCCGGTTGGAGGTCGAGGGGCACGGGCTCGCCGTAGCCCTGGATCTCGTAGACTCGGGTGGGGGTCTGGATCGTGTAGATCTGGACGTGCTGAGTACTCCGGCGCCACCGCCCGGAAACGCCCAGCCGCAGTCCGCCATTCGCTGAGAGTTCCAGCGCCAGGCCGCCCACGGCGCCCGCCGCGCCGCTGCGGTTGAGCCGGGGCGCGGCCGAGGCGACCGTCCGGGTCTCGGCCGCCTCGTAGCCCAGCGAGAGCCCCAGCCCCAGCCGGCCGATCCGCCAGCCGCTGGCGCCCTCCAGCCGGGCCGCGGTCCGGCCCAGCTCGTCGCCGACAGTGTCGATCACGACGAACGGGTTGCTGCCATAGGGCCTCAGCACGTCGGCGAAGGCACCGTCCTTCAGATTCGTGCGGTCGACCACGACGCGGCCCACCACGCCGGCCTGGCCGTTCAGCGGCCGCCAGCCGAAGGCCGACAGCCGGCGCCGGGAGACCGCCCCGGGATCGAGGGGCCGGCGGAGGTCGCCCGAGGCTTCGAGGAGCCCGGCCCGGAACCGGACCCAGGAGTCCTCCACCTCGTAGGGGAGCGCCGCCGGGTTCCCGGCGGTCCAGACGAGCCCGACCCGGGGCGCGGGCAAGGTCAGGAGCTCGGGAAACGCCGCCGCCCCAGCGGGCAATTCACGCGGCAGCTCGCCCAGCGGGGCGAGCGGGCTCCAGGCGCGGGCCCATTCAGGGAGATCCTGCCCACTCAGGGTCCCGGGCGCGTCAGTGGCCTGGGCGAGGGCGGTGTCCGAAGCCGCCGCCAGCGCGACAACCGCGACGAGCGGCGACACGGTGAAAAGAACCGCCCGGCGAACGGGGTGACGGCTCGCGCTTACCATTTGAGAAACGTCCTGGTCGGAAGTGTGAGCTCGAGCCCGAAGCGCATCGACGGGTAGGTGCGCCACAGGACGTCGCCGTCGGGGAGCGAACCCCGCCTGTCCAGCAGGTTGTAGGCCCAGAAACGCAGCTCACCCTCCAGCGGCAGGGTCTTGCTGACCTGGATGCTGAGCAGCCAGTCGGCGGGCGCCGTTTGCAGGCTCACCAGCCTCCCCCTGCGCGGCTGCCGCAGGTCGGCGTACTCCGGGTTCGCCCGCTCGCTCTCGGGCACGGGGACCAGCTCGCCGGTCCGGGTCACGTAGCCGGCGAACGACAAAGTGTCGGTCCCCGCCAGGTCCTCCAGCGCGTCGCGGATGTTGTGCTGGATCGTGCCGGTGATCACGAGGCCCAGAGCCGGCTCGTGGAAGATCAGCCGATAGTGGGCCAGCGCCCGCTCGCCGGTCTCGGTCACACCCTCCCAGTACGGGGTGCGCGGGATCTGGCCCAGCCGCTGGAAGTCGGTGAACGCCGTCCGCGTGCCGAAGAACAGGGCGTCCGACTCCTTCTTCGTCTTGACCCACGAGCCGATCACCTCGAGCCGGGTCCGGATCGCCCGCAGCTCGGGCAGCGAGGCGATGAGCTCGAGCCCGCGGCTGGTAACCGTGTAGATATTGTCGGGCACGTCGATCAGCACCGGCACGCTGTCGGTCATAAACGGCGGCTCGATGATCTCGGGCGGCACACCGTTCCCGATCGTCGAGTCGGTGAGCTGGTAGTGATCGCGGAGGATGAAGTCGGGCTGACCGCGGATCCCGATCCCCTGCTCGATCCGATCCCGGAACCCGACCAGCGAGACGGTGGCGCCGCCGACCTCGAGCTCGACCCCCAGCTCCGCCTTCTCCGCCACGGCGAACCCGAGGTCGGGGTTAGTCGGGTCCTTGATGAACGTCGTGAGCACGGCGAGCCGCTCCGCCGGGTCCTCGGTGTACCAGTTGACGTTCACCAGGTCGAAGTACTGGGGCGGCGGAAACA
>JASFTY010000093.1:0-10816 GCA_050050535.1 Gemmatimonadales bacterium
AACTATCTTGTCGACTACCTGAAGCGCGAGACCTACCAGCCGAGCATCCGCGAGATCGGGACGCGCTTCGGAATCCGCTCGACCAAGACGGTAACCGAGCACCTCCAATCGCTGCAACGGAAAGGTTATCTGGACCGCACGCCGTCGCGGTCGCGGGCGCTGCGGATTCTGGGTCTCAACCTGAGCCCCGAGACCTACACGATCCCGCTCTACCGTAACGGGGCCTACGAGACGTCCGACGAGGAAGTGGAGGCCCGCTTCGACCTCGACCGCTCGTTCGCTTGCTCCGCCGACTGTTTCATGGTTCGCGCCAGCCGCCACTCGGAGGAGCTCGGTGTCCTGGGCGGCGACCTGGTGCTTGTGGAGCCGTGTGAGGACGGCAGCAACTCCGACGTGGCCGTGTACGAGCGTGGCGGATCCATCGAGCTCCGCCGGCTGACGGCGGCCGGGTCGGGCGAATCGGAGAACGGGGCGTCGGCCGCTCGCTTCCTGGGCATCGCCCGGGCGGTGTTGCGGACCCTGCCGAAAGGCTAGCCGGTCAGAGAATCATCGCACAGCTTGGGCCTGGAGGGGCCGGGAGCTTGACGGACCTCGATCATGCTCGGTGGATGGAGATCGCGCTGGACGAGGCACGGCTGGCTGCCGAGCAGGGCGAGGTCCCGGTAGGCGCAGTGGTCGTATGCGGCGGCGAGCTGGTGGCGCGTAAGCACAACCGAACCCGGGAAGCTGCGGACCCGACGGCCCACGCCGAGCTCCGCGCCCTGCGCGGGGCGGCGGCGAAGCGCGGTGACTGGCGGCTCACCGACTGTACCCTCTACGTGACCCTCGAGCCCTGCGCCATGTGCGCGGGCGCCATCGTGCTGGCGCGAATCGAGCGGCTCGTCTTCGCCGCCCACGACCCGAAGGCGGGGATGTGTGGCAGCCTGGGCAACCTGGTCCAGGACGAGCGACTGAATCATCGGGTGGCGGTCGAGAGCGGGGTGCTGGCCGACGAGTCGGGCGAGCTGCTCCGCGAATTCTTCAGAGGGAAGCGCTAGCGGTGTCGGAGACGAAGACTCGCGTTCTGGTGGCGGATGAGGTCCGCTACTTCCTGCAGTACGTCGAGGTCCCGGCGGACGTCGAGATCGAGTGGCTGCCCGCCTCGGCGCCGGTACCGGCGGGCGACTACAAGGGGATACTGCCGCTCCTCTCGCGCCGGATCGATGGGGCCGTGCTCGATCGTCTTCCGCGGCTCGAGGTGGTCGCCAACTACGCGGTCGGCTACGACAACATCGATCTGGAGGCGACCCGCCGCCGCGGCGTGGCGGTATCGAATACTCCCGATGTCCTCACCGAAGCCACCGCCGACCTCGCCTGGTCGCTGATTCTCGCCGTCAGCCGGCGCATCGTCGAGGCGGAGCGGCTGGCCCGGACCGGCACCTGGGCCTGGCACCCGACGCTGCTGCTGGGAACGCAACTGAGCGGCCGGATGCTGGGCCTCCTGGGAGCGGGTCGGATCGGCCAGGCGGTGGGTCGACGGGCGATCCCGTTCGGGATGGGGATCGCCTACTGGGACCGGGTGGCGCAGCCCGAGTTCGAGCGGCAGACCGGCGCGCAGCGCATGGAGTCGCTCGAGGAGATTCTGGCAACCGCCGACGTGATCTCGATCCACCTCCAGCTCAACGACGAGACGACCGGGCTGATCGGGCGCGACCAGCTGGCGGGCATGAAGGAGGGTGCGATTCTGATCAATACGGCGCGCGGCGGCATCGTGGACGAGGAACCGCTCTGCGAGGCGCTCGAGTCGGGTAGCCTGCGGGGTGCGGGCTTGGATGTCTACGAGGGAGAGCCGCGGATCCGGGATTGCCTGAAGCGTCTCTCGAACATCGTGCTGCTCCCGCATATCGGCAGCGCAACGGAGGATACGCGACGGGCGATGTTCGAGCTGGCCTGGACCAACCTGATGCTCGGCGTGCGTGGTCAACCACTGCGGACGCCGGTCTAGTCCTCAGTATCCTGTTCCAATGAGCCCCCTATCTGCGGCCACCCGGGTTTCCCCACCCGCGCCCGCCGCATAGCTTACGCGGCTAACGCAGGCTGCGTGCCGCCGTCGGTGGCTGGCGTCCGGGCACCAACCGCGGTCAGGGGCGTTCAGGGCCCGCTGAAGCTCACGAGCCAATCGCAGAGGAGAGAGTCACCGGATGAGCGAGACAGAGGGGAAGCGAGAGATCCGTCTAGGCGTGGCCGTGATCCCGGTGCTCTTCCTGGTCGGCGCCTTGGCGCTCGTCATCAGCGTCTACAAGCTGCCCCCTCACATGCCCTTGATCTTCGCCGCGGCGGTGGCGGCCGGCGTGGCGATGGCCAACGGCGTCGAATGGGACGACGTGCAGGCGGGAATGGTGCACGGGATCAATCTGGCGATGGGTGCCATCCTGATCCTCATGGTGGTCGGCACGATGATCGGGACCTGGATCCATGGCGGTGTCGTGCCGTCGATGATCTACTACGGATTGAAGGTCCTCTCTCCCGGTATCTTCCTCGTCGCCACGCTGATCATCTGCTCGATCGTCTCGCTCGGCACCGGCTCCTCCTGGTCGACGGCGGGGACGGTGGGCGTGGCACTTATCGGTGTCGGCGCGGCGCTGTCGATACCGCTGCCGATGACCGCCGGTGCCATCATCTCGGGCGCCTACTTCGGCGACAAGATGTCTCCGCTCTCCGACACGACAAACTTGGCGCCGGCCATGGCGGGTACGGATGTGTTCACGCACATCCGCCACATGATCTACACGACCGGGCCGGGCTACATTATAGCTCTCATCCTCTACGCGCTGATCGGAATACGGTACAGCGGTGGAACGATGGAAGCGCAGCAGATCGATGCCATGCTGGACACCATGCAGTCCAACTTCTTCATCCATCCGTTGCTGCTGCTCCCCCCGATCCTCGTCATCGTCATGGTGGTGAAAAGGATCAAGCCGCTGCCGGCTCTGCTGGGCGGCACGGTCCTCGGCGGCATCTTCGCGATGGCGACCCAGGGTAGCTCGCTGGCCGATGCGATAGCCGCCGCCCACTCCGGATACGTGTCCAATACGGGCGTCGCCAGTGTGGACGACCTGCTGTCGCGGGGCGGCCTGATGAGTATGATGGAGACCGTGGCGCTCATCATCTGCGCCCTCGCGTTCGGCGGCATCATGGAGCGCACGGGTATGCTCGAATCCATCGCCCGTTCGCTGCTGAAGTTGGTCAGGGGTACCGGATCGCTGATCACCACGACCGTACTCAGCTGTATCGCCATGAACGCCGTGGCGTCGGATCAGTACATAGCGATTGTCATACCCGGCAGGATGTACAAGAACGCTTTCGACAAGCAGCGTCTCCACCCCAAGAACCTCTCCCGGGCGCTGGAGGACTCGGGCACGCTTACCTCGCCGCTCATCCCGTGGAACAGCTGCGGCGCTTTCATGTGGGCCACGCTCGGCGTCTACCCGCTGGCCTACCTGCCGTACGCCTTCATGAACCTGTTGAATCCCGTGGTGTCGATATTCTACGGCTTCACGGGGATCACCATGGACAAGGTGGAGGAAGGGGAGGGCGAAGAGAGCGAAGCGGCCGCCTAGCGGGCCGCCCGACCCCGCTAACACGTTGACACTGCGGCTGTTTGGCTGCTATACTCCCGGCGGTCCGCCAGGGAGTGAGGGCAGGGGGAGAGCTTGCATACGGAACCGAACGCGGTAGTCATGGACGAGCCGGCCGTGCGGCGCGCCGTCGCCCGCATGGCCCGCGAGATCGTCGAGCGGAACGCCGGGACCAAGAGGCTGATTCTGGTCGGGATTCACCGTCGCGGCGTCGAGTTGGCGGATCTCATCGCCGAGGAGATCGAGAAGAGCGAGAAGCACAAGGTCCCGCTCGGGACACTCGATATAACGCTTTATCGTGATGACCTGAGCGTTATCGGTCCCCGTCCCGTCATCGGCGCCAGCGATATTCCAGCCGACATCGAGGGTCGCGCCGTCGTCATCGTTGACGATGTATGCTACACCGGCCGAACGGCCCGGGCGGCGATGGATCATCTCGCCGATTTTGGCCGGCCGGCGCGTATCTATCTCTGTGTGCTGGTCGATCGTGGCGGCCGTGAACTGCCGATCCAGCCCGATTTCGTCGGCCGTCATTTCGAGGTCACGCCGGCCGAGGACGTGGCCGTGCTCGTGCCGGAGCAGGATGGCCGGCTCGCAGTTGAACTGCGGAAGACGGACAAGGGGTGACTACGACGGTAGAGTTCGGAAAGGACCTCACGGGCCTCGAAGGGTTGAGCGTCGATCAGATCAGCACCATCCTCGACGTGGCGGAGCCCTTCAAGGAGATCAGCGAGCGGCCCATCAAGAAGGTTCCGGTGCTGCGTGGCAAGACGATCGTCAACCTCTTTTACGAGCCTTCCACACGCACACGAGTCTCCTTCGAGTTCGCCGAGAAGCGACTCTCGGCCGATACCGTGAACATCTCGGGCTCCGGCTCTTCGATCGTGAAGGGCGAGAGCCTGGTCGACACGGCGCGCAACTTGGAGGCGATGCGGATCGACATGGTCGTGATGCGTCACGGCTCGTCGGGCGCCGCCCAGTTTCTGGCCGATCGGATCCCGTCGAACGTGATCAACGCCGGTGATGGGCAGCACGAGCATCCGACGCAGGGTCTGCTCGACATGTTGACGATCCGCGATCACATGGGCGGTATCGAGGGGCGCCGCGTCTGTATCGTCGGTGACATACTCCACTCGCGGGTCGCGCGCTCCAACATATACGGGCTCACCAAGTTGGGTGCCGAGGTCGCGGTCTGTGGGCCGCCGACCCTGATACCGCACGGGATCGAAGAGCTCGGCGTCCAGGTATTCAAGCGGGTCGAGGAAGCGATCGAGTGGGCGGAGGTCCTCAACGTGCTGCGCCTGCAGCTCGAGCGGATGAAAGCTGGGTACATCCCGTCGCTGCGCGAGTACAACCGATTCTTCGGCGTCTCGGTCGCGCGGCTCGAGCGGGCGCCGCGTGACATACTCATTCTGCACCCCGGCCCGATGAACCGCGGTGTCGAGATCGATTCACACGTCGCCGACGGCCCGCATTCGGTGATCCTCCGACAGGTGACCAACGGCGTCGCCATCCGGATGGCGGTCCTCTACCTGCTGGCCGGCGGCTCGCCGGAGCGGGCGGAAGCGGCGAAGAAGGGGAAGCGGTCATGAGCCGGCCGGTTCTGCTGCGGCGCGGCCGCCTCATCGACCCGTCACAGAAGCTCGACGAGGCGCTCGATCTCTTGCTCGTCGATGGGCGTGTCGCCGCGATCGGGAGAGGCTTGCAGGGGCCGGACGGCTGTGAGGACGTCGACGTGTCGGGGCTCGTCGTCGCTCCCGGATTCGTCGACCTGCACGTCCACCTGCGCGAGCCCGGCGATGAGCACAAGGAGACGATCGCCTCCGGCGCTCGCGCGGCTGCCGCCGGCGGCTTCACCTCCGTCTGTGCCATGCCCAATACGCGGCCGACCATCGACGATCCGGCGGCGGTCGGGTTCGTGCGTGCCGAGGGCGAGCGAGCGGGCTTCGCTCACGTCTACCCGGTCGGTGCGGTCTCGGTCGGGCTGAAGGGCGAAGAGATGACCGAGATCGGCGAACTGGTGGCCGCCGGCGCCGTGGCGATCAGCGATGACGGTCGCCCCGTCTGGGATTCCGGTCTCCTCAGCCGGGCGATGGAGTACGCCAGCGCCTTCGACACTCCTTATTTCTCACACAGCGAGGACCTCGGGCTCAGCGCGAACGGTGTGATGAACGAGGGAGCGGTGTCCACTTCGCTCGGGTTGCGCGGGATCCCCAGTGCCGCTGAGGACGCAGGCGTAGCCCGGGATTGCATTGTAGCGGAACTTACGGGTGGGCAATTGCATATCCTACATGTCTCCACCCGTGGCGCGGTGGAGATCGTCCGGGCGGCCAAGGCGCGGGGCGTCAACGTCACCGCGGAGGTGACGCCGCACCACCTGGCGCTTACGGATGAGGCGGTCCGTGGCTACCGTACCGAGGCGAAGATGAACCCGCCGCTCAGGTCCGCCGCCGACGTGGCGGCGGTGCGCGACGCGCTGGTGGAGCGTGTGATCGATTGCATCGCCACCGATCATGCGCCCCACCACTATGAGGACAAGGACCGCGAGTTCGACTACGCACCGTTCGGCGTCGTCGGGCTCGAGACGGCACTCGGCGTCTGTTTGCGTGAGCTCGTGATCGGGGGACGCTTGGATCTGCCGGGGTTGATCGATCGGCTCTCGTGCCGCCCCGCCAAGATCGCCGGGCTGCCTGCCGGCACGCTGGCGGAGGGATCGGTCGCCGATGTCGTCGTCTTCGATCCCGAACGTCGCTGGGCATGCAAGCCGGAGGATTTCTACAGCCTGAGCCGCAACACCCCGTTCGCCGGGCAGGAGCTCGTGGGTCGGGTGGTGATGACGCTTGTGAGTGGCCGAACGGTCCACGACGGAAGGGGGGACCGCTAGGCCTCACAGGCGGGCCGAGGTGAGCAAGATGCCTGAGGATGTATCCAAAGAGGTAGATCAGCTTCTCAAAGACCGCGAGAAGTATCAGCACTGGCTGAGTCGTCTCGAGTCCGAGAAGGGCAAGGCGCCTGAGCGAGCCTACGACCGCGTGCGCGCCGACTACCAGAAGCGGCTGGTCGAAGTCACCTCCAGGTTGCGCGCACACAGCGAGGCGGTGCAGGACAAGCTGCGTGCCGTCGAGCAGTCCGTCGCCCGGCTCGAGTCCGAGCGCGCGACGGCTGGTGAAGAGCTGGAGGAGGCGCGCCTGCGCCGTAGCGTCGGCGAGTATCGCGACGACAGCGAGTGGTCGGAGTTGGAGAACCGCCTCGTCAGCTCGATACAGCAGATGGACCGGCAGATCCAGGGCGCCCAAGGCGAGATCGCCCGGCTCGGCGAGATCATGGCCCTGGTGCAAAGGGCGGAACGGCCGGCACCGGCCCCGCCGCCGCCACCTGCGCCCGAGCCGGCGCCACCGCCGCCACCTGCGCCCGAGCCGGCGCCACCGCCGCCACCTGCGCCCGAGCCGGCGCCACCGCCGCCTCCGCGGCCGGAGCCGGCCATGGCGGCACCCTCCGAGCCGGAACCGGCGGACGATGAGGGCTTCCTATCACTGGAGGAGCTGGTGCTCGAGGACAGGGCGCCGGAGGAGTTCGGTATCCCGCCGGAGTCGGCGATTTCCTCCGAACCGATGGCGCCCATGGAACCGGAGGCGGCAGCGCCGCCGCCAGAGCCGTCGGCGCCCGAGCCCGGCGTCGGAGACGAGCTGGCCTTTCTCGAGTCGCTCTCGCTGGGCGGCGGCGAGGAAGGGGGTGAGGGCGGATCCGATTCCTTCTCGTTCTTGGAGCAGCACGGCAGCGGAACGCCGCAGACGATCATCTGTCCCCACTGCTCCGCCGCCAACGATCCGGCGGAGTGGTACTGCACCGAGTGCGGAGAAGAGCTGCCGGCGGAGTAGTAGATTCGGGAACTGCGGAAGTGCCAGAATGCTTATCGCGCGGCGACCTCTGAACCTCCCTGACTACGCGCCTCCCCGAATCCCCAAATCCCAGCGGCATTGCAAGTCAACAAGAAAAGGCGGAAGCGACCACCGACGTGGCTACTTCCGCCTCTAGCTTTTCCAACGCGACGCCTACGGCGTTCCCCCGATTCTCGTCACGTGCGCGGCCAGCCGCCCCTTCGAGCGATCCGCCCGGTTCTTGTGGATCAGCCCGCGGTTGGCGGCGCGGTCCAGCAGCCTGACCGCCTCGTGGTAGAGGACCGCCGCCTGCTCGGGCTCCGAGGCCGCGCGTACCTTCTTGACGGCGGTCTTCAGCTGGCTGCGGGCCGCCTTGTTCCGGATGCGCCGACGCTCGCTCTGGCGGAGGCGCTTGATTGCTGACTTCGTGTTCGGCACGTACTCTCCAGGTGTCGCTGTCTGATTCGAGGTCCGAAGGCGCAAAATGATAGCCGGCCCGACCCGAGGTGTCAAGCTGAAAGCCGTGCTTTGACAGGCGTTTTCGGTCGATTTAAGTTGAACGCACGGTGACGCTACACTGTTCGGCACCACTGTGTTTCCGGTCTTCCAGCCACACGCCGGTGCGCCTGACGGACCCGGCACGGGCGGATCGCCTGAGCGCCGGGAGCCTGAATCGGAGAGGGTGGGGATGAGGCTTGCGACACCGGTAAGCTCGCAGGGTGTAGAGGACGGTGACCGCTTCTTGGTCGACCTCGAGCGGTTCCAGGGACCGCTCGACCTTCTCCTCCACCTGATCCGCTCCCAAGACGTAGACATCTTCGACATCCCGATCGCCGAGATTACCGGCCAGTTCATCGCGGCGATCGAGAACGTCGAGCAGCGACTGACGCTGGAACGGGCCGGCGAGTTTCTCGAGATGGCGGCCACCCTGGTCCGGATCAAGGCCCAAATGCTGCTGCCACGCCGCGGCGACCTGCTGGACGATGCGGACCCGCGCTCGGAGCTCGTTCGCCGGCTGATCGAGTACGAGGTCTTCCGCGAGGTCGCCTACTCGCTCGCCGACGCCGAGGCCGAACGGGCGCTGCACCGAGGGAAGGGATACGTGGAGCCGCGAACCCCGCCGAAGGCATCCGAGTTGCCGCTAGAGTTGTCGATCGAGCAGTTCCTCGAAATCGCCGCCTCGCTGCCGGCGCCGCCGGAGAAGCGACCGCACCGCGCGCCGGTGCGCCCTATCACCGTTGACGAGAAGATCGAGCTCTGGTTCAAGGCACTGAAGCGGAAGACGCGGGTCCAATTCTCCAAGTTCGTCGGTCGTTGGAAGACCCGTATCCATGCCGTGATGTCGTTCCTCGCCTGCCTCGAGCTGGCCAAGCGCGGGCGCATCGTGTTGCGCCAGGAACGTCCTTTTGGAGCCCTTTGGGTCTACCCGAGTGAAGACGACGAGGATAGTTGAGGCGGTTCTGTTCGCCAGCGAGACGCCGCTGGCACCGGCTGAGATCGCCCGCGCCAGTGGC
Source organism: Gemmatimonadales bacterium (assembly GCA_050050535.1). GTDB lineage: Bacteria > Gemmatimonadota > Gemmatimonadetes > Palauibacterales > KS3-K002. The sequence goes on from JASFTY010000093.1 coordinate 9,010, forward strand.
GAACTGAGCGCGAAAGACGTCGAGCAGGCGATCGACGAGCTCCGCCACGAATACGAGGCGGCGGAACGGTCGGTTCAGATCTATCCGCTGGGCGATGGATATCAGATCCTCACCCGGCCCGAGTACGCGCCGTACCTGGAGCGGTTCGATTCCATCACGCGCACCAGCAAGCTCTCTCGAGCGGCGCTCGAGACTCTGGCGATCGTCGCTTACCGGCAGCCCGTCAGTCGACTGGAGGTCGAGGAGGTGCGCGGCGTGAGCGCCGCCGGTGTGCTGAGGAATCTGCAAGAGCGGGGGCTCATCGAGGTCGTCGATCGGGCCGAAGGGCTGGGGCGTCCGATGCTGTACGGAACCACGACCCGGTTCCTCGATCACTTCGGGCTGCGATCGCTGGACGACCTGCCGAGGCCGGAGAACCTCCAGATCGCGTTGCGAGCCGGGGAATGACGGTGGAGACGCCAGACGTGGAGGCGGTACGGCTGCAGAAGTACCTGTCGCGGGCGGGGGTCGGCTCGCGGCGCGAGGGCGAGCGTCTGATTACCGAGGGCCGGGTGAGCGTCGACGGCCGGGTCGTGACCGAGCTGGGTACCCGGGTCCTTCCGGGCCGGCAGGTCGTCTGCGTGAACGGCGAGCCCGTCGGCCTGGGCTCGCTGCGCTGGCTGGCGGTCTTCAAGCCGCCGGGATACCTGACGACGCGGAAGGACGACCGGGGGCGACCGACGGTGTACTCGCTGCTGCCGCCCGGCGGCGAGCTACTCTTTCACGTGGGGCGACTCGATTGGCTGACGGAGGGTTTGCTCCTGTTCACCAACGACGGTGAAGCCGCGCACCGGCTCTTGCATCCGAGCTACAGGATCCCGCGCCGCTACCTGGTCGAGGTCGAAGGGAAGGTAGGTCCGCCCGAGGCGCGGCGGCTCGAGCACGGCGTCGGCCTCGAGGATGGTGTGGCGCGAGCCGAGAATGTCCGGGTCGCGGCGGTTCGAGGTCGAGGGCGTGTCTTCGCCTCGGAGATCCAACTGACCTTGCGCGAGGGGCGCAAACGCGAGGTCCGCCGTATGATGGAGGCGCTCGACCTCCCGGTTAAGAGGCTGGTTCGCCTGTCGTTCGGCCCCGTCGAGCTGGGCGGGCTGCGTCCGGGGAAGTGGAGGGATCTCGACGCCGAAGAGGTGCGGGCCCTCCGGGCGGTAGTCGGACTGAGGGAATCCTAATGGAGATACGTGGTACGCGGGTCTTGATTTTGGGCGGTTCCGGGCTGGTCGGCATGGCGATCGCCCGCCGGATGCTGCGGCATCAACCGGCGCGGCTGACCATTACGGCTTTGACCAAGAGCGAGACGGATCAGGGCTTCGCCGAGCTGAAGGAGTTGGCGGCCGGGGATACCGAGATCGCCCGCAACTGGGGCGACCTGATGGTCGCCAGCGAGTTCAAGGACGAGCCGCGGCGCGACCTGGTCGAGTCGCCGGAAAAGCGCCGCGTCCTGCTCGACGACATCTACGGACCGTTCGACCGGCAGCGACTCGAGCGCTTCTTCCTCTACCGACTGCTGATCGAGGAGCAGCCCGACATCGTGGTCGACTGCGTGAACACGGCGACGGCGATCGCCTACCAGGACGTGTTCGGCAGCGTCAAGCGGGTCCGGGCGGCGCTCAGTAGCGAGTGCGAGAACGTTAACGATGTGGTGGAACGGCATCTCGCGATCATCTATATGCCGCAGCTCATCCGTCACGTGCACATCCTGCTTGAGGCGCTGCGCGATGCCCGTACCCAGTTCTATCTGAAGGTCGGAACCTCGGGTACCGGCGGTATG
>JASFTY010000094.1:0-10810 GCA_050050535.1 Gemmatimonadales bacterium
GCTGATCGGCCTCTGGGACCGCCAGGAGGGAGTGCCCGGGCGCGGCGACGTGCCGATCCGGCCCAACACTTGGTGGGCCGTCGAGCTGCAGGCCGCCTCGCCGGTGCCGGAATGGGACGGCCAGCCGGTGCGCATGGCGCTCGAGGAGGACGCGTACATAGCCGCCGATGGCGCGCGACACTGGGTACTCAGCCGTCAGGAGCATTTCCATATCGTTCGCTAGGACGGCTCAGCCGGCATGAGATGCACGTCCGTCGGGTGGCTGGCCTGGAGGGCCGAGAGATGGCACGACGCAAGACTGTCCGTGAGAAGCTGGCTGACGACAAGGACCTGCCCAGGGTCGAACCGATCCCTCCCGGTATGCGCAGGCAATGGGGGACCGGCACCATCGTCATTCCAGCCCCGAGGGAAGTGGATGAGATCATGCGCGCTGTGCCGAAGGGCAAGCTGATCACGATCAACCGGATCCGTGAGATCGTCGCGCGGCGACACGGCGCTACGATCGGCTGTCCCATTGCCACCGGCATTCAGGCGCGTATCGCCGCCGGCGCCGCTGGCGAGGACGAAGCGGAAGGGAGGAGGCGCATCACCCCCTACTGGCGGACGCTAAAGGCGGGAGGCGAGTTGAATCCCAAGTATCCGGGCGGCCTGGAGGGACAGCGGGCTCGCCTGGAGGCGGAAGGCCACAGTGTGCTCGTGCGGGGAAAGCGGTTCTTCGTGAGCGGTTATGAACGGTCTCTCGTCGCGTCGCCTGACAAGGCATAGCTGCGTTCGTACCTTTGGACCCGACGCGTGCGGCCCGCCGAACTGGCTTCATACGTCGAACTCCACGAACCTGAACCTCGCCGTGAAGGAGATGCTCGGCCTCAGGTGAGATTGGACACACGACCGGGAGGTAAGCGTGAGCAGATTCAGCATATTGCTCGCCGGCCTTGTGCTGGCGGGCACAGGCTGCCAGCCAGTCGCACAAGAGCCTTCTTCGCTGTCCGAGGCCGACGTAGCGGCCATCGAGGCCTTCTACGAGACGTTCTTGGAGGCGGAGCGGGCCAACGACTGGGAGGGCGTAGCGGCACTGATGGCCGAGGACGCCGTCATCATGCCGATGGGCCATCCCGCCCTCGACGGCCCGGCCGGCTATTCGGAATACGTCGCACCGCTGGTGGAGGACTACGGCGTCGAGATCACCGACTTCGCCGGCACCATACTGGAGATCGACGGGCGCGGTGACCTCGCCTATTTGCGCGGCACCTGGTCCCACACGATGACGATGGACGGCGTCCCGGAGCCCACCAACGAGGCTGGCAAGCAGTTGATCATACTCAGAAGGCAGTCCGACGGCTCATGGCTGGCCAGCGAATGGATCTGGAACTCCGATGGCCCTCCGTAGCGGGGTGACGACTAGCAGGTCGGCGGCTGGCTCGCGGCGGTCTGGCCGCAGCACATGGATGAGAGTAACCTAGGTCAGAGCATCTATTGCCGTTGTGAGGGTCATCCTCATGGAATCGAAGCTCCCCGAGGCCGCACGTCTGATCCAGGAAGCACTATCGGGCCCACCCGGCCTCACCGAACTGAGGACGGAATCGGGTCAGCTGGTGCGGGTCGAGCGCGATCCCGAGCCGGGCATCCAGCTGCGTCTGGTGTTTCCCGGCTCCGAGGAGAGGCGCGACCCCTGGACCGCACTCGCCGTCCCCCCGGTGGCTGACCGACCGGAGTCTTATCCGTCCAGCGTTCCATTTCTGCCGGGCGTAGAAACGATCGTTGTGGTCTTCGGCGAGGTAGTCAACGTCGTCTGGCACCCCTCGGGGGCTGCGTGTCAGGTGCCGGACATCGAGCCCGACGAGAAGCTCGAAGAGCTGGAACGGCGACTGAAGTCCGTCCGGGAGACCGCGGTCGGAGCCGACGCCGAATCACGGCCCGAGGCCTGCGTATCTTTCAAGGCGATCATCGACTCCCTCGGCCCCGAGCTGCGGGAGAAGCTAGAGCAGGTATGGCGGCACATGCAGCCCGCTCCCGAGATCATGTATCAGCTGGAACGAACGTTCGAAGACGCGGCGGCGGCGAGCCTTGCAGAAGGGTGGCGTCTGGTGGACAGGAAGGAAACGGAGATGCCGGTTCGCGCCCTGAACGCCCGCTTCGAGCGTGACGCCTACTCCCGGCAACTCTTCATGATGGCGCTGAGCCGCAGCGTGATGTTGGTGCAGCATTCACGAGAGTCCGGCGTCACTGAGGCACCTACCGCCGCTCGGCCCGAGTGATTTGCCGCATGACCGCGATAGACGTAACGCTGAAGTTCGTCGACCGCATCAATCGGCGGGACGTCGACCTCCTCTGCAAGCTGATGACCGAGGACTATCGCTTCATCGACTCCGACGGGACGGTGTCGGTGACCGATCGCGAGTCGCAGCGGGAGGGGTGGCTCGCCTACTACGCGCTGGTCCCCGACTATCGGATCGACATCGAGGAGACGATCGAATCGGGGAACGTCGTCCTGCTGCTGGGCACCGCGTCGGGGACCTGTACTGCGGACGGCGAGCTGTACCCCGAGAATCGCTGGCAGACACCGGCGGCATGGAAGGCTGTCGTGCGGGATGAGCGAGTTGCCGAGTGGCGTGTCTGGGCGGATCTCGAGCCGATCCGTGCGGTGATGCGGAGACTGGAAGGTCGAGGCTGACCGATGACCGAAGGCGCCTCGCGACTGCGGTGCCCGAGATGCGGGGCGCCGATGCGACCCGAGCGGCACCGCAATGTCGAGATCGACCGCTGCCCCGCCTGCGATGACCTCTGGTTCGATCGCACCGAGCTCACCACCTACGTCGCCGACAAGACGCCGGGCTTCGGCAAGGTGAAGCTCGGACCACCGCGTAGGGAGCCCCGCGAGCCCGGCACGCCGCTGACCTGTCCACGCTGCCGGACACGCTCGCTGGAGCTGTACGATTGGGATGGCCACCGGTTCAGCCGCTGCCTGCGCTGCTCCGGTGTGCACCTGGGAGGCACCGCACTCGACGAGATCATCGCCGACATCGGCCATCGAATGCAGGGCGCCAAGGGTACCGCGGCACCCAGCGAGGCTCTCTTCTGGCTGCTCTTCGTGGCCCGCTGACCGGCCCAGATCCGTCCATTCCGCCTTTCCAGACCGTCAGCGGGCCAGTCTGCAGGTGGGTCTTTCGCCACGGTCGTTTCTTCTCCAAAGTCATGGGATCGCACACACGAACCGGCGGACGGGAGCGCCGGACGAACACTGAGAGAGGGGAGGCCCCGAATGCCCAGCGGAATCACACGTCGAATCTTCTTCCAGCAGAGCTTCCTGGCGGGCGCAGGCGCTTTGCTGTGGCAGCGGATCAACCCGTTCGCAGGTACCGGATCCGGTCCGCGCCGGGCGCGCCAGGCCGGGACCCCGATGATCATCACCAGCCACACCAACGAGACCGGCCAGCAGGCGATGCGGCTGGGCTGGGAGGTCCTCTCGCAGGGAGGGTCCGCCCTCGACGCGGTCGAGAACGCCACGAACCACATCGAGCAGGATCCCGAGGACACCAGCGTGGGCTACGGTGGGCTACCCAACGAGCAGGGCGTCGTCCAGCTGGATGCCTCGATCATGGACGGCAAGACGTACAGCGCCGGGTCGGTGGCCTCGCTCGAGAACATCAAGTATCCGTCGTCCGTGGCGCGGCTGGTCATGGAGCGGACTGATCACGTGATGCTAGTGGGGCCGGGCGCGCTGGAGTTCGCCAAGTCCTGGGGCTTCGAGGAGGTCAACCTGCTCACCGATAGGGCGCGCGAGCGGTGGCTGATGTGGCGCGAGGGTCACAGCGATCGCGACGACTGGGGCCCGCCCGACCACCTGCGGGGGCGCGGGCAACAGGACGCCTCGCTGGACGATGAGTTCGCCTACACCTACGGGACCGTGAACGTGTTGGCCGTGGACACAGCCGGCAACGTCGCCGGCATCACGAGCACCAGCGGCCTCAGCTACAAGATACCCGGGAGGATCGGGGACTCACCGATCATCGGTGCCGGCCTCTACGTCGACAATGACGTGGGAGCAGCCGGCGCGACCGGCCGCGGCGAGGACGTGATCAAATCGTGTGCAACCTACTACATCGTATCGCGGATGCGGGAAGGTCGCACACCGCAGCAGGCTTGCGAGGACGCGCTCCACATGATCGCCCGCCGCTACCAGGCCGTCGGCCTCGACTTCCTGCCCGGCGAAAAGTTCGTCGCCATCAGCAAAGACGGCGCCTACGGATGCTGTACGACGACTGGCAGACGTCCGCCACGCATGTCGGTCATGAGCGAAGCCGGTCTGAACATACACTCGGGGAGCATCGCGTTCCCGACGGAATAGGGTCGCGGAGGCCAAATGGGCGACGCAATCGGGCTGCGTGATCGTGACGACGTCGCGCGAGTCCTGCGGTCCATTAACGACTGCTGGCTGAGGGGTAGGCCGGAGAACCTGGCGCAGTACTTCCACAATGACATAGCGATGGCGCTCCCAGGCTTCGCCGGACGCGTGGAAGGAGCCAGCGCCGTCATCGCCGGCTACGAGGACTTCTGCACGAACGCGCGTCTACACGAGTACGACGAGCAGAACCTCCAGATCGACGTGTGCGGCGGCACGGCGGTGGCGAGCTACACATTCCAGATGATCCACGAGCGTGAGGGTGTGAAGTACGCGTCCAGCGGCCGCGATCTCTTCGTCTTCAACCGCGAGGCCGGGGTGTGGCGAGCCGTGTGGCGGACCATGCTGGACGTCGCCGAGCAACCGCTCTCGTGAGCGGCCTGACGATCGCGGCAACGCCCCGACCGCCGCCGGCCCGCCCCCGGCGTCGGAGGTGACAAGTCGAGCGTTTGCATAGATTTACCGGTCCGAACCCGCAGCGCCACGCACCAGGTCAACGCTTGACTGCCACCTCGCTGTCCGATACGATCTCACGGTGCGCCCGTGGCGCCGCAGCGCCCGGCTGCCCAGCATCTCTCAACCGTCCGGGGGGCCGTTGATCGAGGCGATCAGACTCACCGTAAACGGAGACACGCACGACCTCGGCGTTCCGAGCCACTACACGCTGCTCGAGGCGCTCCGTTACGTCCTCAGGCTAACCGGCCCGAAGCAGGGTTGTGACAAGGGCGATTGCGGCGCCTGCACCGTCCTGCTCGACGGCGTTCCCACTCTCTCCTGCATCCTCCCGGTACAGGAGGCTATCGACAAAGAGGTAACGACCATCGAAGGTCTTGCCGAAGCGGAGGCACCCCACCCACTACAGGATGCCTTCGACCTGACGGGCGGGGCGCAGTGCGGGTTCTGCACATCGGGGATCCTGATGTCGGCCGCTGCGCTGCTGGCGGAGAATCGGAACCCGACGCGCCGCGAGATCCGCGAAGCGCTGGCGGGCAACCTGTGCCGCTGCACCGGCTACACGAAGATCTACGAGGCGATCGAGCTCGCAGCCAGAGCGCTGCGTGAGGGACGGTCGCCGGCGGAGCTGTCAGGCTCGTGAAGCTGGAGGACTTCCGCGGGAAGCAGATCGCCAGTGCGGCGAGCGATGAGGAGCTGTGCGCCGCGGTGGCGCGCGAGTTTCAGGTCATCGGGCGCCGCCTACGTCGCGCCGATGGGTTGGCCAAGTCCTCGGGCCGGGCGGTCTTCACCGACGACATTACGCTGCCGGGGATGCTGCACGCCAAGATTCTGCGCAGCCCGCACCCGCACGCCCGCATCCTGGGTATCGACGTCTCGAAGGCGCTGCGACTAGATGGCGTGCACGCGATCGTCACCGGCAGCGACATGCCGGTAGCCTACGGTATCCTGCCCTGGGCGCGGGACGAGTACGCGCTCTGTATCGATAAGGCGCGCTACGTCGGTGACGGTGTGGCGGCGGTCGCCGCGGTCGACGAGGAGTCGGCGAACGAAGCGCTCGACCTGATCGAGGTCGAATACGAGTTGCTTCCCCACTTCCTCGACCCCGAGGAAGCGCTCGCGCATCCCGATATTCCGATCCACGACCCGAAGAAACCGGACGCGAACGGCAACATCTCGAAGCACGTCCGGCTCGAGTTCGGTGAGGTGGACAGCCTGCTGGAAGGCTCGGCGGTCGTCGCGGAGGCCGAGTACTACTTCGAGGGGACGACGCACACGGCCATTGAGCCGCACTGCGCCATCGGCTACTTCGACACGTCCGGCAAGCTCACCGTCTGGTCGACTACCCAGGTCCCCCACTATCTGCATCGCGAACTGGCGCGTGTACTCGATCTGGATGTCGCGCGGGTACGCGTCATTCAGCCGCCGGTCGGCGGCGCCTTCGGAGGCAAGTCCGAACCGTTCGACCTCGAGTTCTGCGTGGCGAAGCTCGCCATGATCACCGGTCGGCCGGTCAAGATCCTCTACACCCGAGAGGAAGTCTTCTACGCACACCGCGGCCGCCACCCGATGCTGATGCGCTACCGGACCGGCGCCGACGAGAACGGACACATCCGCGCAGTCGACGCGACCACCATCCTGGATGGCGGCAGCTATGAATCGTTCGGCCTCGTCACTACCTACTACTCGGGTCAGCTGATCACGGCGCCCTACGCGATGGATGCCTATCGATTCGACTCGACCCGGGTCTATACGAACAAGCCGTGCTGCGGACCGAAGCGCGGTCACGGCTCGGTACAGCCCCGCTTCGCTATCGAGGTCCAGCTCGACAGACTGGCCGAGTCGCTCGACATCGATCCGATCGATTTGCGACGACGCAACTTCCTGGGCTCGGACACGCGCACGGTGAACGAGTTTCGCGTAAGGTCGAATGGCTTCCTCGAGTGCCTCGACGCGGTGGAGCGGGCGTCCGATTGGGGTAGCAAATACCGGCAGTTGCCCTACGGTCGCGGTGTCGGCGTTGCCGGCTCGTGCTACATCTCCGGCACGAACTACCCGATCTATCCCAACGAGATGCCGCAGTCGGCGGTACAGCTCCAGGTCGATCGCTCGGGCCGGGTGGCGGTCTTCTGCGGAGCCTCGGAGATCGGCCAGGGCTCCGACTCGATGCTCGCCTACATCGTGTCCGAGGAACTGGGTGTGCCGCTCGCCTACGTGCGGATCCTGGCGGCCGACACCGACTTCACACCGGTGGATCTGGGCGCCTACTCGTCGCGCGTCACCCTCATGTGCGGTAACGCCTGTATCGACGCCGCCGGCAAGATCAAACGGCAAGTGAAGCGGGCGGTTGCCGAGAGCTGGGAGTGCAAGCCGAGGCAGGTGGCGCTGGCGGCCGGCTGGGCATTCGACGTAAAGGACACGGGCCGGAAGATGCCGATCAGCGCGGCGTTCAACCTGGCGGAGGCGAAGTACGGTGCGCTGGGCGCCACCGGCTCCTACAACACGCCGAAGGATATCCACGGCGGGTACCGGGGCGGCACGATCGGCTCTTCGCCGGCCTACTCGTTCACCGCCCACGTGGTCGAAGTCGAGGTCGACAGCGAGACGGGCTTCGTTGATGTCTGCAGGATCTGGATCGCCCACGACTGCGGCCGGGCGCTGAACCCGGTGCTGGTCGAAGGCCAGATGGAGGGCTCGGCTTACATGGGCTTCGCCGAGGCGGTGATGGAGCAGCATGTCTTCAAGGAGACCGGGCTCCACAATGCGCCGTCGCTGCTCGACTACAAGATCCCCACCAGCCTCGACACACCGGAACTCGAGTCGCTGATCATCGAGTCGGTGGATCCGGAAGGGCCGTACGGCGCCAAGGAAGCCGGCGAGGGACCGCTGCACCCGTCGATCCCGGCGATCGCCAACGCCATCTACGACGCCGTCGGCGTCCGCATGGACCGATTGCCGTTCACACCGCCACGAGTCTGGAAGGCGCTGCAGCTGCGAGCCGAGCGCGAGAAGACGGGCGCGCTGCCGCCGTGGAAGTCGGAGTCTAGCCCATGCTGAGGCTACACCCTTACGTCTACCACCGGCCGCGAAGACTCGCTGAGGCGCTCGAGCTGTTGAAAGAGCATGCCGGCGACGTGATGCCGATCGCCGGCGGTACCGACCTGATGCCGAACATGAAGCACAGGCTATTCGCGCCAGGCCACCTGGTTGCGCTGAAGGGCATCGCAGAGCTCTACGGGATCGAAGAGCGCAACGGCGAGCTGGCAATAGGCGCAGCCGAGAGCCTGACAGCGGTGGCGGCCCACTCGCTGGTGAACGTCCATTTCCCCGCCCTCGCCCACGCCGCCTCGCTCGTCGCCCACCCGATGATCCGTAACCAGGCCACGCTGGGCGGCAATATTTGCCTGGACACGCGCTGCACTTACTACAACCAGACGCACTTCTGGCGGCGGGCGCTCGGGTTCTGCATCAAGAAGGGCGGTGAGCTGTGCCACGTGGTCGAGGGCGGCACGAACTGCGTGGCGGCTCACTCCGCCGATACGCCGCCGATACTCATCGCGCTCGGCGCACAGATCGACATCGCATCCGCCGACGGGCAGCGATCGTCCGATCTCAGCGACTTCTTCATTGCGGACGGGATCTGGAACAAGCGGCTCGCGCGCCACGAATTGGTGACGCGGGTGCGCGTGCCGTTGCCGTCGCCCAAGCTACGCGCCACCTACACGAAGGTCCGCGAACGCAAGTCGGTGGACTTTCCACTCCTCAGCATCGCCCTGGCTGTGGAGCTGGACGACGGCGACGTACTGGAATCGATCTCGCTGGTCGTTGCAGCCTTGGGCGCCAAGCCGCGCGTTATCGGCGGGCTGGATGAGGTCGCCGTGGGCAAGAAGCCGACCGACGACGTGATCGGCGAGGTCGCGGCGCAGGCCTACCGCCAGTGCAACCCGCTTGACAACATCACTGTGGAGATCGAGTGGCGCCGTGCCATGGTACCGGTCTACGTGCGACGCTCATTCGAAGCGATCATCGCCGAGCCGCCGGCGACGGCCTAGCGCGAACTCCTCTCTATCTCCGAACGATCGACTCCGCGAAGATCTCGACCGGCTCGGTGGCCGGATCGGCGGGACTGAACTCCCAGATTAGCGTCGTCCCGTCGCGATCGTGGGCGTTCGAGGCCGTGACTCGGCCCGGCATGTTCAATCGGAACACGATCTCCGTGTTCAACGCGAGCAGAACGCCCGGCAGTTTCGATTCAATGAAATCCTCGAGCCTGTCGTCTTCGTCGTCATAGATCCGCCTCAGCATATCGCTGAAGGACTTCTCGTCGGCTTCGGGATAACGCCGGTGCACGATCCTCATCACCTGCTCCGCCGTGCGATCGGCGAACGCCGTCACCAGCGCCTCCTCCTCGTCACCGCCCACATCGAGGATCCCCGAATCCATGATCCCCCACAGCCCACCGCGCACCAGTCCGACGATCTCGCCTCGCCGCTCTGAGTTCAGCCCGGGATAGTGCGCATCCAGGCTGTCCCTCACCTGCACCAGCACGTACTCGACCAACACATCGATGAGGCTCTCCCAGTAGAAGGTCTCCCGATAAGTGAACGATCTGCCCTCGGGCACCTGTCCGGACTCGACTCTCACCGATGTCAGGAATTGCACGTCGCCGAGCTGCAAATGGCCCAGCCTCTCCGCGGCGTCGGCCGGTCTGGCGCCCGAGATGCGGACGCCGCCGCTCACCTCGGCCCAGGAGGCCAGATCCCTGATCCGCGTCTCACGGCGGAGCACGTGCACCGTGTCGTCGTCTTCCACTCCGAGCTCGCGGGTCCAGCGATCCGGATCGACGTGCATTAGCACCTGGAAGTCACCTGCGGAGACCGAGTGATCCACAGAGAACCAGCTCATGTCTCCGTCCTCGTCAACGATGATCTCCTCGTGACGGGAGCCACTCCCGTCCGCGTTGAGGGTCGTATCGATCCGATACTCGATGCAACCGCCGACCCCAAACAGCAGCGCGAGAAGGCCCGCAATCCGAGCTCGCTCATATCCACTGATCGACTTCATCACCTTTACCTCTCTCTATTCGCGTTGTCGCAACGTCGCGAACGCCGTTGTCGGCCCGTTCACCCCGCCAACGCGAGGAGACGAGCCGTCGATATGCGCCTCGTAGAATCGATGCCGAGCGCTTCGAGCAGCTCCATCAACTCGCCCGCCTGCAATCCATCGCCGGTGCGGACTTCGGCCGCCGCATCCCGCAGCGTCCCCGACATCCAGAACGGAACCCTCCTGTACAGCGCCTCCAGCTCCGAGGCGTCGAAGATCGTGCTCGCCGCCGGTAGACTGGCCAGCAGGCGGGCAAGCTCCGCAACGCTCACGCTCTCACGGCGCGCCAGCGCCCGCTCCCAGGTCGCCCGCCCCGCCAGGCCCGCGGTCCGCGCCACCGGGTCCGTCGCCGTCCGCAGGTCCAGCTCGGCGAGCCAGCGCTGCTGGTCGGCGATCTGCTGCATGAGCGCGATCTCGCGTCGGCGAAGCTCACGCAGCTCCTGATACATCAGGCCGCTGCCGATCAGGAGGAAGAGGGTGGCGGCCGCCATGGCCGGGACCAGCCAGCCCCAAGCGTGCCAGCCGCGCGACCCGCGGAGCCGCGCCGAATTACCCGTCGCGATCTCCGCTCGGACACGCGGCCAGACGGAGGCGACCAGTTCATCCGGCACGGCGTCTTCCAGGTCACTCAACGGCGGCGCGGCTAAGTGCTCGTGCAGCCTGAGGAGCATGGCGCAATCCTCACAGGACTCGGCATGGAGTCGAAGCTGCTCTTTGCCCTCCTCCGGAAGTGCTCCGGCCTGGAGCGCGTCCAACTGGTCCTGAAAGACATCGCAGTCGGGGTTCCTCGTCACAGTGCTTCCTCCATCTCTCCAAGAGCTGCGGCCAGGCGCTTGCGGGCGAAGTGAAGGGTCG
>JASFTY010000095.1:0-10778 GCA_050050535.1 Gemmatimonadales bacterium
AGCTCCAAACGGCTTACCCAGCGCATTGGGGCAGTGAGACAATGGACGTCGCGGCAAGCGGTACCTCGGAAGAGAAGCTGAGGACAGCGCTGGAGGCGGCAGGCCACCGGCACACGACGCAGCGGGCGGCGATCTATCGTTTCCTGCGTGGCGTAGCGACGCACCCGACGGCGGACGAGATCTTCACACAGGTGCGTGAGGTGTTGCCGGACATCAGCCTGGCGACGGTATACAAGGCACTCGAGGCATTCGTAGAAGCCGGGCTGGCCCAGAAGCTCTCGCTCGGAGGCGGGCCGGCGCGCTACGATGGTCGTGTAGAAGACCACGACCACGTTCGCTGCCTGAAGTGCGGTATAGTCAGGGACGTGGTCGGGACTCACGACAACGACCTGATTCGCTGTCTGCGGAGCGAGGATGGCTTCGAGATCATCGACTACCGTTTGGAGCTGATCGGCTACTGCCCGAACTGCCAGAACTAGTCGAGCGAGTTGCGCTGCACCCTTTACATCCGCGCCCGGGCTCCGGCCTGGGCCTGAGACTGAATGTGCGCGGTGCCTGGCCACGCGGGCCCGCGCCTTTTCTGTGGGGGCTGATCGGTGGCGGCGTCTAATTCGTTTGTGCCCACGAAGATCTTCCTGACCAAGGGAGCCGGGATGCACCGCGAGCGTCTGGCGGCGTTCGAGATGGCGTTGCGCGATGCGCGGATTGCCCGCTACAACCTGGTGCATGTGTCCTCCATCTTTCCGCCGCACTGCGAGCTGATCGAGCGGGAGGTAGGACTGGAGCTGATGACGCCGGGCCAGATCACCTTCGCCGTGATGTCGCGGCTCGACACGAACGAGCCGAGTCGGCTGGTGGCGGCCAGTATCGGCGTGGCGATTCCCAAGGATCCCAATCAGTTCGGCTATCTGTCGGAGCACCACGCCTACGGGCAGAGCGAGAGGGCGGCGGGCGACTATGCGGAGGACCTCGCGGCCGGCATGTTGGCGACGATTCTCGGGGTCCCCTTCGATCCGGACACGGCGTGGGATGAGCAGCGTGCGCAGTGGCAGCTCTCCGGCAAGATCGTCAAGACGGAGAACATCACGCAGACGGTGGAGGGGCCGGACGACGGCAAGTGGGTCAGCGCGGTCACCGCTGCGGTGCTGCTGCCCTGAGCCGGGCCATGTCGGACTTCTGTTGGGAAGATCCATACGCGTTCCTGGGGCTGGGTGAGGAATACACCGGGCTCGAGCGGGCGCAGGTCGCGCTACTGCCGGTCCCGTACGAGGCGACGACCTCCTATGTCGAGGGGACACGCCGCGGACCCGAGGCGATCCTTCAGGCGTCCCGGCACGTGGAGCTCTACGACCACGAACTCGATGCCGAGCCGTACCGCGTCGGCATTCATACCCACCCGCTGGTGGAGCTCAGTGCCGCCGGCCCGGAGACCGCGCTCGGCGAGCTGCGCGAGCGCTACGCCGAGACGTGCGCCGGCGGCCAGTTCGTCATCATGCTGGGTGGCGAGCACACTATCACCCAGGTGCCCGTGCTCTATTGGGCCGATCGTCTGAACGACGATCTCGGCATCCTCCAGTTCGATGCCCACGCCGACCTGCGCGACAGCTTCCACGGAACCCGCTGGAGCCATGCCTGTGTCATGCGCCGGGTGGTGGACCGGGTGAAACCGGTGGGAGTCGGGATCCGGGCCATCGATCTCGAGGAGAAGCGGCTGATCGATGAGCTCGGGCTCACCGTGGTCTACGGCGAGGAGCTGGGCGCGCCGGACTGGGTCGGGCGCGTCATGGCGGCGCTGCCCCAGAACGTCTATATCAGCTTCGACGTCGACTTCTTCGACCCGTCGCTGGTTCCGGCTACCGGCACCCCGGAGCCGGGCGGTGGAACCTGGGACCAGGCGATGACGTTGCTGCGGCGCGTCTTTGCCGAGAAGCGCGTCGTCGCTGCCGATGTAGTGGAACTGGCGCCGTTGCCGGGCATCGTGGCGCCCGACTTCTTGGTGGCGAAGCTGGTCTACAAGATGATCGGGTACTGGCGGGCGGCGGGCCTTAGGGAATAGATGCAGGACGGGACCTCAATCGGAATCTTGGTAGCATTCCTCGCGGGGCTACTCTCCTTCCTCAGCCCCTGCGTCCTGCCGTTGGTGCCATCCTACGTCTCCTTCGTCAGCGGGCTCGGTCTGGAGGAGCTCGAACAGGGCGGCGGTGAGGTGAAGCGAGTGACACTCGTTCATTCGCTTCTGTTCGTGGCCGGCTTCACGCTGATCTTCCTGCTGATGGGCGCGTCGGCCACCTACCTCGGGCAGCTGCTCCGCCTCTACCAGGATACCATCGCCCGCATCGGCGGTGTCATCATCATATTCTTCGGGGTCATGCTACTCGGTTTGATTCCGATACCGGCGTTGAGCCGTGAGAAGCGCTACCAGTTCCAGAGCAAGCCGGTGGGCTATGCCGGAACGGTGGCGGTGGGTGTGGCGTTCGGTGCCGGCTGGGTTCCCTGTATCGGCCCGATCCTCGGTGCGATCCTCACACTGGCGGCGACCCGCGCCGACGTGGCTCAAGGTGTGGGACTGCTTTTCGTCTACTCGCTCGGGCTGGCGATCCCCTTCGTCCTCAGCGCGGTGGCGCTCACGGCGTTCCTGGCCTGGTTCCAGAAGTTCCGCCGCTACGTCCGCTACGTCGAGTGGGTGGCGGGGATCCTGCTCATCCTGGTGGGGCTGCTGCTGGTGACCGGCAGGTTCACGGTGCTGGCGAGCTGGCTGGTCCAGTTCACGCCCGATTTCCTGCTGGAGCGGATCTAGGGTCAGCGGCGGCGCCCCTGCCAGCGACGGGTCGATGGGATTCACCGCCGTCTGCAGCATGACGATCTATGTCGCGGGCTACTGGAAAGGGACTTTCCGGTGCGAGAATGGCAGCTGTGTGACCGGCCGCGACAGATTCCTGGTCAGCCAGGAGATCTCCGACCTAACCGAGGTGACGGTGGAGATCGTCGCCTCCACCCTCCCCGGCGATGTCGGCACCGTCTTCGAGGGGGAATCGTGCGACGACATCTTCACCTGGCCGGCGACGGACCCTGGAAACGACGCGAGCGGGACGTGGACCTTCAGCGACGGGCAGCACTTCAACAAGACTAGCACCTTCGACAACAAAGAGTACGCCTGCGACGGCTAGGGAACCAAGGAACCGTTGCCCCTTCCTCCCGATTATTTCTGTCCGTTGCCCCCAGCCAGCGACGCACGCTGACGTCTCCGGGGCGGTGGCCGTCCTTGGTTGGATCCTGGCGGGTCTCGACCTGCCGGTCGCGGGGCGTCGCCTCAGGCGGCGCCCGCATCGACTTCCAGGCTCTCCTCGAGCAGCTGGCGTCTGAGCAAGCGCGCGTAGACGCCGCCCGCTTCCAGCAACTCGGAGTGCGTGCCGCGCTCGACGATCTCGCCTGCCTCGACGACTAGGATGAAGTCAGCGTCTTTCACCGCCGTCACGCGATGCGAGACGATGATGCTCGTGCGACGCATCAGCACGTCTCGCAGCCCCTCGAGAATCGCCACTTCCGTATGCGTGTCCACCGAAGACAGAGCGTCGTCGAGGATAAGGACGGGCGCGTCGCGGGTGAGAGCGCGCGCCAACGTCGCCCGCTGCTTCTGGCCGCCCGACAGGTTGATGCCGCGCTCGCCGAGTTGGGTCTCGTAGCCGTCGGGGAAATCGCTGATCGTCTCGGCCAATTGGGCGATCGCGGCGACCTCCTCGATGCGCTCCTGCTCGCCGCCGTCCTGAAGGCCGAAGGCGATGTTGGCGCCCAGCGTCTCGGAGAAGAGGAACGGCTCCTGCGGCACCACCGCGATGAGGCGGCGCAACTGCTCGAGTCGTATCTGCCTGATCGGCACGCCGTCCAACAAGATCTCGCCTTCGTCGGGGTCGTACAGCCGTGGGATCAGTCTGACCACGGAGCTCTTGCCCGATCCGGTCCTTCCGACGATGGCGACCGTCTGCCCCGGCTCGATCGTGAACGAGACGTCCCGGAGAACGTGGCGCTCGGTGCCCGGATAGCGGAAACAGACATCCCTGAACTCTATGCTGCCCTGCGGCGCGTCGATCTCGACCGGCTGTCCCACATCACGGACCGACGGCGTCTCGCTCATGATCTCCTGGATGCGGCCCATCGAGGCGGAGCCGCGCTCGAATAGGTTGATCACCCAGCCTAGGGCGATCATCGGCCAGGTGAGCTGCAGCAGGTAGAAGGTGAAGGCGACGAAGTCGCCGATCGTGATGCGACCGAGGATCACGTCGCGGCCACCGATCCAGAGCACGATCACCGCGCCCAGTCCGGTGAGCAGCATGAGCGCCGGGAAGAAGAGCCCCCATACTTTGGCGAGCCGCAGGTTGCGGTCCATGTACTCGCGATTGAGACCGGCGAACTGACCGGCCTGGGCGTCCTCCTGAACGTAGGCACGCACGATACGTGCACCGGCGAGATTCTCCTGCGCCATCGTCGAGATGCGGCCGAACAGCGCCTGGATCGCCTCGAAGCGCCTGTGGATCTCGCGCCCGAAGTAGATCGTGGTCGGCGGAACGAGGGCGAGCGGCAAGACCGCCAGGACCGTCAGACGCAGGTCGATGAGGGTCAGCATCGTCAGCGCGATGATCGAGACGACCGCCGTATTGACCAGGTACATGATCGCCGGACCGACCACCATGCGGACCGCCGGTATGTCGTTCGTGGCCCGGCTCATCAGCTCGCCGGTGGGGACGCGCCCGTAGAAATCGGGCGCCAGCCTCAGCAGGTGGGCGAAATAGTCGTCGCGCAGATCGTTCTCGACGTGGCGGCTCATGCCGTTGATCAGCTGGCGCATGAAGTAGCGGCCGGTGCCGCCGACCAGCGAGAAACCGACTATCGCCCCCGCGTAGGCGGCGAGGCCCGCCGACGTGATCCCCCGCTCCAGCGCGTCGATGGCCAGCTTCAGCAGGAAGGGCCAGGTGAGAGAGAACAGGTTGGCCACAACCACCAGGCTGAGACCTGCGGCGATCCGACCCCGGTAGCGACGCGCGTACGGGACTAGTGGTGCCAGCTGCTTCAGCACGTCAGTATCCGATCGCTCTGCTGCCTGAGCTCCGCGGGTCGGAGGCGCCGTAGAGCGTGCCGTCTGGCGCACGGATGATCAGCTGTACGTCGCCGAAGTACCCGCGCCGGGTCGTGATCGTGTGCCCGAAGCTCTCCAGCAGCGACCTGGTCCGCTCGTCGATGCCGTTCCTCTCGACCATGATCGCATCGGGCAGCAGCTGGTGGTGTATTCGCGGTGCGTCGACGGCGCTGCGCACATCCATCTCGAAATCGATGACGTTGATGATCGTCTGTGCGACGGTGGTGATGATCCGCGGACCGCCGGGTGACCCCACGACCATGCGCAGCTCGCCCTGCGGGTCGACGACGATGGAGGGCGTCATCGCGGACAGCATACGTCGGCCTGGGGCAACCAGGTTCGCCACACCCTGGATCAGGCCGTACTGGTTCGCGAAGCCCGCCCGCATCGCGAAGTCATCCATCTCGTTGTTGAGGAAGAAGCCTGCCCGCGCCACGACGACACCGGAACCATAGCCCGAGTTGATCGTGTAGGTCAGAGCGACGGCGCTGCCCTGGCTGTCGACGATCGAGTAGTGCGTCGTGTGCGACCCCTCCTGCAGCACCGGCACGCGATTGAACTGCTCCGACGGCGAGGCGCGGCTGCGTGAGATGCCGGCACGCAGTTCCGCCGCGTATTCATCGCTGATCAGGCGGTCGACGGGCATCTCGACGTAGTCGGGATCGCCGAGGTAGTAGTTGCGGTCGGCGAACGCCCGGCGGAACGCCTCGGCGACGAGGTGGATGGCTTCCGGCGAGTTGAAGCCCAGCTCTCTCAGGTTGTAGCCCTCCAAGATGTTGAGTGTCTCGGCGATCGTTATGCCGCCCGATGACGGCGGTGGCATTGAGACTATCGTATGGCCGCGGTACTCGAACACGATGGGGTCGCGCCACTTCGCGGTGTAGCGTCTCAAGTCTTCGTGTGTGATCAGGCCACCGCCGCGTCGCATCTCGTCGACGATCATGTCGGCGATCGTCCCATGGTAGAATACCGATTTCCCTTCGGCAGCGATCAGGCGCAGTGTCTCCCCCAACAGCGGTTGCCGGAAGGTCGAGCCGACCCGAGGCGCGTCACCGTCGGGGTAGAAGATCTGCTGCGTCGTCTCGAACTCTGCGAACCGAGACTGTCGTGCAGCGAGCCCGTCGTGAAAGCTCTCGCTGACGATGAAGCCGTTCTCGGCCAGCTCGATCGCCGGCGCGATCAGGTCCTCCCAAGTCAGCGAGCCATAGCGCTGGTGGAGGTCCCAGAGCCCCGCGACCGTGCCGGGCACGCCCACCGCCAGGTGCCCGATCACCGAGGCGTCCGTCGGTCGTCCTGCTTCGTCTAGGAAACGCTCCGGCGTCGCCAGCAGCGGGGCCGTCTCGCGGAAGTCGAGGGCGGCCGTCTCACCGTCGGCCAGACGAACCACTGCGAAGCCGCCGCCGCCGACATTGCCGGCGGCGGGGTGCACGACGGCGAGGGCGAACCCCACCGCGATCGCGGCATCGACGGCGTTGCCGCCGGCCTGCAGGATATCGACGCCGATCCGCGTGGCCCGCACGTCGGTGGTCGCCACCATGCCGTTGGTGCCTGTCCCGATCGGGTCGAGACCGCGGAACTCCCAGTCGAACGGAAAGACCGTGCCGCCCAGGCCGCCCGCGCCGGTACCCGCCGGCGGCGGTGCGCAGGCCGCGAACAGTGAGAGCGCCAGGAGGAGGCTCAAGCGCTTCATGTGCCGTTCCTTTCTCTTCCCTCGGTGCAGGCGGGTTAGATGCCGATTCTTGGGCAGAGGCCCCCCAGCACGCAAGTATCGCACGCCGGGCGCACGGCCCGACAGATCGCTCGCCCGTGACGTATCAGCTGAACATGAAAGGAGAAACGCAGTTCAGGCGGGACCGAGCTGTCACGGTTCAGTAACTCGTGAGCCTGGTCCGCGGTGGCGCGTTCCGGTATCAGTCCCAGGCGACGTGCTACCCGGTGGACGTGGGTATCCACCGGCATGTACGCGCGTCCCATTGCGAAGCAGAGCACGCAGGCTGCCGTCTTTACACCGACACCGCGGAAGGATGTCAGATACTCGATGACCTCGTGGTCGCTCCGATCTTCCAGGTGCGAGAGGTCGAGATCGCCCTGCTCCCGGTAAAGCGCATCGAGCGTCTCCTGCAACGTCCGGGCCTTCTGCTTCCAGAGACCGGCAGACTTGATCGCCTGCTCGACCGCGGCGCGCGGCGCGACTCGCACCGCCTCCCAATCCGGGAACCGTGCCCTTAACGACTCGTAAGCGCGATCTCGGTTCGTGTCGTTCGTGTTCTGGCTGAGGATCGTCAGCATCAGCTCGTCCAGCGGGCCGACCCGCGTCCTGTGCACCGGCCCGTAATGATCTTCGAGGCGGCGGTGCAGTGCCCGGACGCGGCGGCGCAGCGATCGCGGAGGCGCGTTGGTCGCTACCACTCGGCCAGGACCGTGCGAGCCGCCGCCGCCAACACCGCCGCGCCACGCGGCAGGCAGCTCTCGTCGATGTCGAAGCGCGGCGAGTGGTGGCAGCGCCGGTCGCCCGCGATGCCGGCGCCGAGCCAGAAGAAGCAACCCGGCGCTTCGCGCGCCAGGAAGGCGAAATCCTCGGCACCCATGATCATGTCGGCGGTCGTCACATCATCTTCGCCGACTACCGAGCGGGCAGCCGATCGCACGATCTCGGTCAGCCGCGCGTCGTTGATCACCGGCGGGTACCCGGGCCGAATCTCGACTTGCCCTTCGCCGCCCATGGCGTCCGCCACGGCGAAAGCGCGCTGTAGTTCTTCGTGCAGCTTTCGCCTGACCTCGGAATCGAAGTAGCGTAGGGTGCCGCCGAGCCGGACCTCGCTGCACAGAATGTTCGAGGCGCTGCCGCCCTCGATAGTCCCGAAGGTCACGACCGCCGGTCTGAGGGGGTCGACGGATCGGGCGACGATCGCCTGTGCGGCAAGGATCACATGAGCTGCAAACAGGAGCGCGTCCTTGCCTTCGTGCGGTAGCGCGGCGTGGGCGCTCGCGCCGCGGATTGTACCCGACAGCGTGTCGTTCCCCGCCAGCAGCGCGCCCGAGCGGAAGAGGACCTCGTGGGCTGGGGATTCAGCGGCGACGTGCAAGCCGATCACGGCATCCACATCTTCCATCGCGCCGTCCTCGATCATTCGCCGCGCGCCGCTGAAGTTGTGCTCGTCCGTCGTCTCTTCGGAGGGCTGGAAGAGCAGGCGAATGCGGCCGGGCGGCAGACTGCCGCTTCGCTCGATCTCCGCCAGGAGCATCGCGGCACCCAGCAAGCAGGCGACGTGCGCGTCGTGACCGCAGGCGTGCATGACCCCGTCGACCTGCGAGCGGTAGGGTACGTCGTTGGCCTCCTGGATCGGGAGCGCGTCCATATCGGCGCGCAGCGCCACGGTCGGGCCGTCTCCGCTGCCGAGCTCGCCGATGCACCCAGTGACACCGACGTGGGTGCGCACGTGGTAGCCCAGGCTCGCGAGCCTGCGGGCGACGAGCGCGGCGGTACGGGTTTCCTTGAACGACAGTTCCGGGTGGGCGTGAATGTCGCGCCGGATCTCGACGAGCTTGGGTGCGAGTGCGTTGGCTCTGGAGAGCAGGTCCATTTGCCTCCCTTGTTGTCTTTTTGAACGAACGTGCGAAGGTTAGGTTTCTCAGCGTACTTCGGCAACGGTGCACCATGGCGGATGATCTCTTCGACTCCAGGCTAACAGAGCAAAGGAACCCGAGAACGCAGGACATCGACCTCGCGGACTCGACGGAGATCGTCGATCTGATCAGCGACGAAGATGCTTCCGTGCCTGGTGCGGTGCATGCGGAGCGCGAGCATATCGCGGAGGCGATCGAGATCGCCGTCGAGTGCTTCAAGCGGGGTGGCCGGCTCATCTACATAGGCGCCGGTACCAGTGGCCGTCTGGGCGTGCTCGATGCGACCGAGTGTCCGCCGACCTTCGGCATCGACCCGGAGATGGTGCAGGGGATCATCGCCGGAGGCAACGCGGCGCTTACCCGCAGTCAGGAGGGCGCCGAGGATCGTCTGGAGGAGGGGGTGGCTGCTATCGACGAGGCGAACGTCGGTCCCGACGACTTTGTCTTCGGGATCGCCACGTCGAGCACGACGCCGTACGTGCGGGCGGCGCTCGCCCGGGCGGCGGAGCGCGGCGCACGGACGGGGTTCCTCTGCTGTACCGAGCCCGGGGATGAGATGCGGCGACTGGTCGACGTCTGCATCGTACCGCTGGTCGGCCCGGAGGTCATCGCCGGCTCGACGCGCATGAAGGCGGGCACGGCGACGAAGCTCGTGCTGAACACGTTGACCACCGGCGCGATGATCCGGCTGGGCAAGGTCTACGGCAACCTGATGGTCGACCTGCAGGCTTGGAGCGAGAAGCTGATCGACCGCAGTGCGCGCATCATGATGGCGGCGACGGGTTGCTCTCGCGAACAGGCGTTGCCGTATATCGAGGAGGCGGGCGGCTCGCTCAAGCGCGCCATCGTGATGAAAACGGCTGGAGTGAGCCGCGAGCTGGCCGCGCTCTACATCGTCGAGTCGGACGGCTTCGTTCGCCGAGCGCTCGAGCAGACCCGGGCGGTCGACGAATCAAATGATCCGTACCGGCACTATCCGAGCGCACCACCGGATGAGGAGAGTATGGACCTCGTGAGAGCCGCGCTGCTCGGCCTCCCGGACGCGGTGGCCGAGCTCGTCTTCGATGTCTCCGACGAACGGCTGCGTGAGAGACCGGGTGGTGACCGGTGGTGTGTGAAGGAGCAGATCGAGCATCTGCGAGTCGGCGGCGATCTCTCCATCGACCGCGTCGAAGCCATACTCAGCGAGGACGAGCCCTCGATCGCCGACCACGACGACGAGGTGGAGAACCGCAAAATCTTCAGCAGCGGTGCCCGGGACGCGGCGGTCGCCGAGCTGATCGAGCAGCTGGGTGCGAATCGGGCGGCCCTGCTCGGCCTGCTGGAGGGGGCGGGCGGCGAGGCTTGGGCGCGGCTGGGCCGGCACGAGGCGTTCGGGCCGGTCTCTGTCTATCAGTTGTTGCGTCACGACGTCTGGCACGATCACCGTCACCTGGAGGCGATCCGACGCCTGGTCGGCGAATAGCGCCTTGAGTCTTCGTTATCTCGGCCTCATGTCAGGGACCTCTCTGGACGGCGTCGA
The DNA here is from genome assembly GCA_050050535.1 of Gemmatimonadales bacterium. Taxonomy (GTDB): domain Bacteria; phylum Gemmatimonadota; class Gemmatimonadetes; order Palauibacterales; family KS3-K002. The sequence continues at coordinate 10,281 of JASFTY010000095.1, forward strand.
TGCGGCGCTGGTCCAGGTCGAGGAGGACGACGGGCGGCTGGGAGCTTACGTCGAGGCGTTTCGCAGCTCGCCGTACACGGCCGAGCGGCGGGCGGCGATAGAGGGAGCGCTGGTTGGCGGTCCGCGGGAGCTGTGCCGCCTCAACGTCGATCTGGGCGAATGGTTCGCCGAGGCCGCGCTCCAGTTGCTGAAGCGTTCTGGAGTTGTGCCGGCCGAGCTGGCCGCGGTCGGCTCGCACGGCCAGACGGTCTGGCACGAGCCGCCGGGCGGCGGTGGGGCGCCGGGCTCGACGCTGCAGCTCGGTGAGCCGGCGGTGATCGCCGAGCGGATGGGCGTTCCGGTGATCTCGGACTTCCGGGCGCGGGATCTGGGGGCGGGCGGGCAGGGCGCGCCGCTGGTGCCGGTCGTCGACGAGCTGATCTTCTCGACGCCGGGCGGCCGGCGCGCGCTCCAGAACATCGGTGGTATGGCCAACGTGACGCTGCTACCGCCCGAAGG
>JASFTY010000096.1:0-10746 GCA_050050535.1 Gemmatimonadales bacterium
CCATCGAGCCCTCCGCAACCCCGGCCAGCAGCCCCACCATTACCCCGCCGGAGTAGTCTCGCGGCATAACCGCCAGACCCACCGAGATGCCGTGCAACCGACTCGCCGCAGGCGCCAGCCCCACCGACAGACCGTTGATCGTCCCGCGGACCCACCTTCGCGGCCGCCAGAACGTTACGTTCACTCCGTTGACGACATCGAGATCGCCGTCGCTCCAGTTGAACCGCAGCCCGTTGATGCGATCCGAGTCACCGAAGCTGATGCCGGTGCAGCCGATGGTGAGATTGAGGCCGCCGCCGCAGCGGCCCTGGGGATATCCGGCCGAAGTCGCCGCGAAGATCAGGATCGCAACGCACGTCAGTCGCCGTCGCATGGCAGACCCCTGAGTCTCTGGCAGTCGGAGGAGCGATCCGCTAGCCGTGTGGGACTAATCGCTGGTCCCTACGAAGCTCCCACTGACCCGGTTTCACGGCGCAGGCCTCGGCCAGGGCCAGGGGTATTTCCGGGTCCCAGCTTACGGAAATACGCCCTCGTCGCCCCTGGTGCCCACCGAGAATCGTTGCTGTAGCTCGAACGCGGGGACCTCAGACCGCCCGTGAGGGTATCAGTCACATGAGAAGTCGACCGTTCCCCCGGCCTCCGAGCGTTACCACTTCTGCTCCCCCCAAGGAAGTCGAACCATGAGACGCGCCCTTCTAGGCGCCGCCGCGTCTATCCTCCTGCTAGGCATCGCGAGCGCCACAGTCGCCCAAACGACAGAAACCGACGTCGCCGAGGTCCGAGTCGGGGCCTTCGCCGCCCTGACACTCGCCGAGAACTGGCAAGACTGGCGAGCAGACGGGCCGGAGAATGCGGGGGTCTGCCTGCTCGGCAAAGTCGAGAGAGATGGCAGAGGCGTTCAGATCAGCACGATCAACTCCGCGGTCCGCGTTTCGAGGCTGAGCGGCTGCTCCAACGAGCGGACCATCGGCGCCGCGATTCTCGCGCCGACCGAGCTGTTCGACGACGCTCAGCTGCAGGAGCTGGCGTGCGCTGCCGTGCGTGCTCACGACGACTGGCTCGTGTTCGGCATCATCACGGGTACGGAACGGAAGCTGCTGAACACGGGTGAGGCGATCGTCGTGGCCGAGGGCTTGTGGTGCACGATCGTGCAGGAGCAGGCCCCACTCCTCGCAGGTCTTCCCGCCGGAGTTCCGTAGGCACAGGCTAGCCGTCTCGCTCGCCACGCCCTTAGTATTATTGATAGCGCAACAACGCGTCGCCGGCGAACCGTGCGGCGCGCTCGGCGCCATCCGGCTGCTCGACCGTCCTCCGAGTGGGCGAGGATCAGGAGATGGGAGCGCCAAATGTTGAGGGTCAGGAACGTACTTCATCCCACAGACTTTTCCCGGTGCGCCGCGCACGCTCTGCCGCATACCGTGCACCTGGCCGAGATGTACGAGGCCGAGCTTCACCTGCTCCATGCGCTGGTGCTGCACGAGGCAGACCCGAGTACTCTGTCTCATCGGCTACCCGACATGGAGGAGCTGTACCAGGTGCTCGAGGAGCACGCGCAGGAGCAGCTGAAGACTGCAACGGAGGAGCACGGGCGGGCGAACTTCACGATCAAGAGTACTCAGGTTCGCGCGATCTCGGCCGCCGGCGCTATCCTGGACTATGCCACCGAGAACGAGATCGATCTGGTGGTCATGGGCACGCACGGGCGCCGCGGCCTGAGGCGACTGCTCCTAGGAAGCGTGGCCGAAGAGGTCGTAAGGCTCGCACCCTGCCCCGTGCTCACCGTCCCGGAGCGTGAGGAAGGTAATTCGCCCAGCCAGATCGAACGCATCATCGTGCCGGTGGATTTCTCCGAGCACGCCGAGCTGGCACTTGCCTATGCGGTAGAACTGGCCACTGCCTACGGCGCACAACTCCACCTGCTCCACGTCGTGGACGAGGTCGTCTACCCCGACTTCTACCCCCCTGTCATCCCTTCCGGAGGCTCGATTACCGAGGAGCTGCGTGACCAGTCGCTGCAGAAGATGAGCAGCCTGCTCACCCGCTGCGAAGGTGCCGATGCGGCGGTACACGTGCGCGCCGGCCGGGCCGCCCCGGAGATCGCCGAGTTCGCCAAGGAGCGGAACGCCGATCTCGTGGTCATCGCCAGTCACGGGCTCACCGGGATCAGCCACGTACTACTCGGCAGCGTCACCGAGCAGCTGGTTCGCCGCGCGACCTGCCCCGTCTTCACTGTGAAGGGTTTTGGCAGAAATCTCATCGAGGCCTGAGCAAGGCGCTCGGCAGGACAAGAAACAATGAGCCCGGGCGGGCCTGCCAGTCCTCGTGCGATTAGCCCCAACCATCTTTTTTCCGGCAGGTTACCCGGGCTCACTATCGCTCGCCGCCCCAGGCGCTGTGGCACCGTGTCGTACGCATAGAGCTTCGAGCGTCCCTCTCAAGAGCACAACACGTACCACCGAGGAGCCCATGTCCCGAATGCGTTGCCATTACTTACCTTAGCCGCCTCGCCGCCTACCGCCAGCCGACCGACGCGTGACACCCTGACACAGACCGGGACAGCGGCGCGTCTCTCGTTGGACACAGAACGCCTCGAAAGTGCTTGCCGCGCTTCACGATCTCCGAGATCCTCTTGCGCGGTGGTAGAGGCCGGAAGATCTTTCGATGTGGCACTTTGCCCCATTCTGCCGAGCCGTCGCCGCTGGTCCAGCGGGGGCAACTCCAGCCAGCCGGCTGGGTGTCGACCCCCTAACCACAATCCTACCAAGGAGTTGGGTCGTTCGGGAGCCCCCCGGTAGGCGAAGGGCAAGCGCGGCACGGAACCTTCTATAGCGTGGAAGGATCAAGCTGAGCGAAGGGGGCTGTGTTGGCGCTGGAACTGACGATTCTGGACGGCTTGCCGGACCCGATCTTCCTGGTGGATCGGCGGGGGGCGGTGGCTTATCTGAATCGGGCGTGCGAGCTGGCTTTCGGACTACCGGCCGACGCTGTCAGGGGTCAGATCCTGGCCGAGCGTCTGGAGGACGCGCTGGACGAGGGGCTACGAGCCCTTCTCTGCCCGCCGCGAGGCGACGTTGCGCCGGCCTCTCTGCCCGCGGTGCGAATCGGCGACTCGGTCTGGGACGCCCGGGTGACACCAGCGTCGGGTGGGCTGACGGCGGTCTATTGTCTACCGGTATCGGGACGGCAGGCTCGCTGGCCGGAGCTGGTGGCCGATTCGGCGGATGCGATCTGGGCGGTCGACAGCGAGGAGCGGATAGTCGCGTGGAATCGGGGGGCGGAGGAGATCTTCGGCTACGGGTCGGAGGAGATCATCGGCGAGCCGGTGACGCGTCTGATCCCAGCCGACCTGATCGAGCAGCGGGAGCCGGAACGGCTTCGCAAGGCTCTGCGGGAACTGGGGTCGGTACGGGATTACCAGACGCGCCGGCTGACGAAGGACGGGCGCGAGGTGGAAGTCAGCCTGACCAGCACGGTCCCGCGGAACGGGTCGGCGGAGAGCCTGGCGGCCTCCACGATCGTGCGCGATCTGTCGCACCGCCGGCAGGTCGAGCGCCAGGTGATCGAGTCCGAGAAGATGGCGACGTTGGGCCAGCTGGCGGCCAGCGTCGCTCAGGAGATCGGTGCACCGCTCACGACCATCGGGATCGTAGTGGAGAAGCTGCGGCGCTCGGACTTGGGGGACGGAGAGGCCGAGAAGCAGCTGGAGACCGCTGCGCAGCAGCTGAGTCGCATAGCGCGTCTCACGCATGGCCTCATCGAGTTGGCGAAGCCCGGTGAGCTCCATCTGTCTTCGGTCCAGCTCTGCGAGATCATTGACCGTGTGGTGGAGCTGCTGGAACCATCGTTGACGCGGGCGGGCGCCCGCGTCGAAGTCCGCTGTGACCAGCAGCTGCCCGAGATACTTGCCGATGCCGGGCAGCTGCAGCAGGTGTTCTTGAACCTGCTGATGAATGCCCAGCGAGCGCTGGAATCATCGGGCGGAGGCACGGTGCGAATCACGGTGCAGCTGGTCGGGGGGTTCCCCAGGGTCGGGCGGCCGCTGCGCCAGGCGATAAGCGTTGAACTCTGCGATGACGGCCCAGGGATCGATCCGGCGGACCTCCACTATGTCTTCGCCCCGTTCTTCTCGCGCTCGGGTGGCTCGGGGCTCGGCCTGGCACTGGCGAAACAGATCGTCCACGCCCACGGTGGAACCATAGAGGCCCGCTCAGAGCCAGGGCGCGGCGCGACATTCACGATACTCCTACCGGTGGAATCCGATGCATGACGAAGCGGCGGGCACTCTGGAGATGACCGCCAAGGTCCTGGTCGTAGAGGACGACGAGGTCCTTCGGCAGCTTCTCATCGACGTATTGAGCGATCAGGGCTACGAGGTCGAAGCGGCCGAGACCGGCGAAGCCGGCTTGCGCGCCATGGAACAGGATGTGTTCGACGTCATTCTGCTCGACATCAACCTGCCAGGAATGGACGGCATGGAAGTCCTCAGGCTCGCCCCCGCCCGGCAGCCGGATGTCCAGGTCGTGATGATGACCGCGTTCGGCACCGTCGATACCGCGGTGGAGGCGATGAAACAGGGCGCCTTCGACTACATCAACAAGCCGTTCAGCACCGAGGAGTTGCTGCTCACGATTTCCCGTGCCCTCGAGGAGCAAGACCTCAGGCGCGAGGTGGCCCGTCTGCGCCAGAAAGCGCGCGGCGTCGGCAGTGCCGTGCAGATCGTAGGCAAGAGCCCCGGCATCCAGCGGGTGATCGACCTGATCGCTCGCGTCGCACCGAGCCGCGCTACGGTCCTCGTCACCGGGGAAACGGGTACGGGCAAGGAACTGGTAGCGCGCGCCATCCACGAGGCGAGCAACCGGGCGAACAAGCCGTTCATGCCGATCAACTGCGCCGCCATCCCCGAAAACCTGCTCGAGTCCGAGCTGTTCGGCCACATGAAGGGCGCCTTCACCGGCGCAATACAGAACAAGAAGGGACTGTTCGAGGAAGCCTCCGGAGGAACGGTCTTCCTCGACGAGATCAGCACCATGTCGATGTCACTGCAGCCGAAGCTGCTTCGTGTGCTGCAGGAGTACGTGATCATGCGGGTCGGCGGCCGGCAGCCGATACCGGTCAACATCCGGCTGGTCGCCGCGACCAATATCGACCTGAAGAAGCGGGTGACAGAGGGCAGCTACCGGGAGGACTTGTACTACCGGCTCAACGTCTTCCCCATCGAGGTCCCACCCTTGCGAGAGCGAGTCGAGGACATCCCGCTGCTCTCCAACTACTTCCTGCAAAAATACTCCGAGCTCTACACGATCGATCCACCCAAGCTGCCGGCCCGGACCCTCGACCGCATGATGACCTACCAATGGCCGGGTAACGTTCGCGAACTGGAGAACTTCATCGAGCGCGCCGTGGTCCTGCACGCCAGCGGCGGCAGTGCGACCATCGGCTTCGAGCTGCCGTCGGATCCCGAGGAGCAGGACGGCGGCGCGAGCATCCTCGACGAGGCACAGAGGAAGCGCTGGACATTTGAAGATCTGGAGCGAGAGTATATCTTCCGGGTACTGGAAAGCGTGCGGTGGAAGAAGACCGAGGCGGCCGAGATTCTCGGCATCGACCGGCGCACCCTCTACCGCAAACTGAAGCGCTACGAGGCGGAAGGTGCCAGTGGCCCTGAATGAACAACGCTACTCGCACACAGGAAGATAGACTCCGCGCACTAGTCGAGGTCAGTCGCGCCGTCAGCGCGTCGCTCGCCCACGAAGAGATCCTCGCACAGATCTGTAGTCACGCTGCCCGCTTGCTCGGTGCCGAGTCGGCGGTGATGACCGAGATGTTCGAGGACTGTGGGCCCCATACGGTTCCCTGCCTCAAGGTGGTGGCTACGAGCCCCGACGCCAGTATCGGGCTGGGGGAATTCCTCTCCCTGGAGGGCAGCCTCAACGGCGTCGCGATCACCGAGCGTCGCACCTTTTTCATCAACGATGTCATGGGAGACGCGCGGACCGATCGAGCGATGGCCACCAAGCTGGGTGTGCAGCGGGAGGTCATATCGCCGCTCTACTATGGGGATCAGCCGCTGGGCACGATCTTCGCCTTCAACCCGGTGCCGGAGAGAGAGTTCGGCGAGGCCGATGCGGAGCTCCTCGAGGCGCTGGCCGCCCAGGCGGCGATAGCGCTGCACAACGCGCACATCTTCGAGACCGAGCAAAGGCGTCTCGAGGAGCTCACGGCGCTGCGCGCCGCTCAGGACGACAACATGCGGCGCCTGCAGGCGCTGATTCGGGCCGGTATGGCGCTGAACAGCCGGCTGTCGCTCGATCAGGTCCTGCAAACGCTGGTCGACTCGGCACGCGAGGTCATCGGGGCCCGCTATGCGGCGTTGGGTATCCTCGACAGCTCCGGCAAGTCGCTGGCGCGCTTCCTCCACTCGGCGGTCGACCCGGAGACGGTGATCCGGATCGGACGCTGGCCGACGGGCGGGGGCACGCTCGGGATCATGCTGCGGGACACTCAGACGGTCCGCCTGCGCGACGTTCGCCATCACAGTGACTTCGCTGGATTCCCGGAGGGGCATCCGCCGATGCGCTCGCTCCTCGGGGTACCGATCCGCATCGGGAACCGCGTGTTCGGCAACCTCTACTTGACGGAGAAGATTGGGGCCGACGAGTTCAGTGCCGAGGATGAGGAGTTGGCGGAGCTGCTTGCGGCTCAGGCGGCCGTCGCTGTGGAAAACGCACAGATGGCAGAACAGCGCAGCCAGTTTCTCACCATCGTCAACCACGAGATCAAGAACGCCGCAGCCGGCGTCGTCGGCTGGACCGACCGACTCCGTAAGCTCACCGACCACGCAGACGAGCGCGTCAGGGAAGGCGCCAGCTACGCCTCCGAGGGTGCGCAGCAACTCCACCGCCTCGTCGTGGATCTCCTCGATCTCAGCCGCATCGAGGCCCGCCAGCTGGAGCTCGACTTCCGCGGCGCCGACCTCCGAGCGCTTATCCGTGAGGTGGTGGCGACGGTCCGGCCCGCAGCAGAACGGCAGGAGATCGAGCTTCACGTCTCCGGTCTCGACAAGCGCACCATCGTGCAGACCGATGGCACCCGTGTACGCCAGATCTTGCTCAACCTCCTATCGAACGCCCTCAAGTTCACGAAGAGCGGCGGTCAAGTCCATCTCGAGTTGGCGCCGAGCGACAAAGGATGGGCGATAACCGTCAAGGACACCGGACCCGGTGTCGACCCTGCGGTGGGCGACCGAGTCTTCGAGGCCTACCGCGCCGGCACCTTCAAGGTACCGCAAAGTGGCGCCGGCCTCGGCCTCGCCATCTCCCGTGAGCTCGCCCGACTGCTCGGCGGCGAACTCTCCCACGTCGAGGGCGACGGCAGCGGCGCCCACTTCAGGCTCTGGCTCCCCGCCAAACCACCCGCACCGACTCCGGACCGCGCTCAATCCTGAGCGGCCCGGCTGGGGCAGAAGCGTGCATCGACTCGACAAGTCGGGGCAGGATGTCCCCTGGTCTGGAGGCGATGCGCCGCGCGCCCGGTGCTGTATATCCTTTTCTTGCAATCACTTAAGTGCTACCACCGACCCGGCACGATTCGTCCATAGCGGTAGGAGGAGCGGGCGGTCTCGGGGTCGGTCGCCCGAGGGTCAGCACGAACTGGAAGACTGAAGGTTTGATCACGCGAGCAATATTCGTTCTGACTAGTGCGGAGGCCGGCGAGCAGTTCCTCAAGGTCCTCCCCGACCTGCGCGCGCTCGGTCTCTCAGAAGCCACGGTTCTCCACCTGGTGTCGGCGCAGCCGGGACCGGCGGAGCCGATGCCCGAGCTGGCGACCTGGGTCCGCCACTTCGAGGCGGCGTTGCCGAAGGTGGAGCTGGCGCTGAAGCGCGGTGACCCGGTGAAATGGATATACGAGTTGGCGCGGGTTCGGGCCGTGGACATTGTGGTCATCTCGGGCGTTCCAAACGGCACCGACTGGGATTTCGAGCGGGTTTCCTCACCGCTGCGCGTCCTTGGGATTCCGATCCTCTTCCTGCCCGAGGAACAACTCAAGGGCAAGCTCTGTGATCACGTCCTGGTGGCGATCAGGGCGCCGGATGCTCTTGAGAGCGCCGTGACGGGGTTGAGGAGCTGGTTCAGCACGGGGCAGCTGCGTGCCGTTCACGTGTCACCGGCTTGCGAAGGGGGCGGCAGACACGAATGCAACGGCGTGAGCCTCGAGATCGTGGGCCCCAAGGGAGATGTAGCCAGCACGCTCCTCAGACAGGCCGAGGAATGGGGGGCGACGCTTCTGACGATCCTGGCGGAGGTAAAGTCCGACGGCGGCGAAGAGGGTGGGATCCCGGTCGTCAAGCCGCTGATCCAGGACTCGCTGTGGCCGATTCTCATCTGGCCGGCCCAGGGCCAGCAGGTCTAAAACGTCTCTGAAAGAGGCCTCTGGGGTCGGGTCGGCGCCGGGGTTCGCATCGTCGTTCAGCGACCGTTTCTACACACTCATGTTTCCGGAACGGCGCCGGGGGCCTTCAGCACCTCGGCCAGTGTCGTTCGCTGGAAGAACTGGCAGACCGGCTCCCTCACCCCCTTCCAGCGCTCGTGCAACGGGCATGGATCCTCGTCGGAACAACGCGGAAGTCCCAAGAGACAGCCACACTCGAGCCAGCTCGGGTCGAGCGGTCCTAGGACGTCGGCAAGCGAGAGAGTCTCAGGCGATTTGGCGAGCCGGAAACCGCCTCGCGGGCCACGCTCGGAGCTCAGTATGCCGGCCCGCGCCAGCTGGTGTAAGGTCTTCGAGAGGTAATTGGCCGGAACGCCCAACGCCTTAGCGATCTCGTTCGCCCGCATGGCGGAGCCCTTCCCTTCCACCACGATGTAAACCACCGCGCGCAGCCCGTACTCGCCCGTCTTCGAGATCACGTCTCCCAATCTCCCCTGTTCTGATCCAGACCGATCGTCCGAGACGCCCGGCCCCGGCCGGACAACCCGTACCCGGATTGGGGCCGGATGCCTCTACGGCTCGCAGCGGCCCGACGGCCTCCCCGGCCAGCGGAACCGTCGCCGCTAACCCGTTGGGGCGGCCGCGTTGTGGCGCCTGGGCACGCCTCAGGGTCTAGCGGGCACACATCGTGCCAGCACTCGGCCCACGCGCCGTCCAGCGTCTACCCCATCGCCTGGAGAACGCCTAGATTGTCCACTCGGTCAATCCGACGTCAGCCTCTACGTTCGACGGCAGCCGCAGCACGATCGCTGCTGAGCGAGCCGCCGAACCCATTGAAGGAGAATACGATGCGGGAAGCGGTGGAGAAGCTCTGGCCCGAACTTCAGTGGATAGAGGGCCCAGAGCTGCGAGAGCAGGTCACCCAGACCTGGATACGCGCCTTCGAGCTCAGCCCCCTGGAGCCGCAGGACCTGAACGAGATCCCGTTCACGCTCCTCGTCCCCAATTGCCCAGCCACGTTCATGGAACACAAGCGCTGCGTCGTACACATCGCGCGCAAGGCCGCCGAGTCGATGCAGGAGTTCCTGGGCAAGGCTCTGAAGATCGACCTCGACACGGTCATCGCGGGAGCCATTCTGGCCGATGTGGGCAAGCTGCTGGAATACGAGAAAGTCGAAGGCGAAGTGCGGCAGAGCGACCGGGGTAAGTCGTTGCGACATCCGTTTACCGGAGTAGGGCTCGCCATGGCGTGCGGCGTACCGGATGAGGTTGCGCACATCATCGCGGCGCACGCGGCGGAGGGGGATCTCGTAAAGCGGAGCACGGAGGCGTATATCGTGCATCACGCGGACTTCATGTCGTTCTTGCCGTTCAAGAATCTGTAGCGGAGAAGTGAAGAGTAGTCAGTAGTCAGTAATCAGTAATCAGTCCTCTTCGCTCGACTGATCTTACTGATCACTGATCACTGATCACCAAGAAGAGGAGTCAGACATGTCGGAAACGATCACCGCAACCATGTCGCGCTGGGCCGCCGGGCTCGAGTATAGCCAGATCGGCGAGCGCGCGGTTCACGAAGCGAAGCGTTACCTGCTCGACTCTCTGGGCTGCGCGTTCGGCGGCTATCGGCAAGAAGATGCGCTGCACGCGCTGGACGTGCTGGACGAGATCGCAGGGGATGGCACGGCGACCATTCTGGGCAGCGGCAAGAAGACCGACGTGGTCTCGGCGGCGCTGGCGAACGCGTTGATGGTCCGTGTGATGGACTACAACGACATCTACTGGCAGCAAGACCCGTCGCACCCCTCTGACATAATCCCCGCAGCATTGGCCTGTTGTGAGCGGCAGGGGAGCGGGGGGCAGGAGTTGATCGTCGGCATAGTCCTGGGCCACGAGTTCGAGATGCGGTTGTGCGAGGCGGCGTTCCCGGGCATCCGGGAACGAGGCTGGCATCACGCGACGCTCACCGCCTTCGTTTCGCCGATCGTGGCGGGGCGGGCATTGCACCTACCGTGGGAGCAGATCCAGCACGCCATCGGGATCTCCGCGTCGCATCACTGCACGTTGGGTGCGGTGACCGCCGGCAAGCTGACCATGATGAAGAACACGGTCGACCCGATGGCAACCCAGGCAGGCGTCGTGGCCGCCCTGCTGGCCGAGAAGGGTTACAGCGGCCCCGAGCACGTCATCGACGGCAAGGAAGGACTGGTCCACTGCATGGGCCCCGAGTGGAAGCTGGAAGTGCTGGTCGACGGACTCGGCGAGTCATGGCGCATCGAGCGCTGCGGGATGAAGGCCTTCCCTACCGAGGCACTCACCCAC
>JASFTY010000097.1:0-10726 GCA_050050535.1 Gemmatimonadales bacterium
AGCGCGTTGTCGGTCATCGGCAGGCCGGCCATGCGCAGCAGCGGCACCGTAGCAGACCAGGGCTGCGGCTCGATGCCGGTCAGCCTGAACTCGACCGGCGGGTTCCCGCGGCTGTGCTCGATGAAGGCGTTCACGCCTCTCACGAACGACGTGATGATCCGCTCGCCGTCCGGGTGGTAGCTGGTCCACTCGGCCGCCATGTCGCCGCGGTAGCGGAGCAGCCGCGCCACCCGGTCGCGCTCGAACGCCTGCGGCCCGACGATCTCGGCCACCCGCCCCTCGCCGACGCGCCGCCACATCTCCAGCTGCCACAGCCGGTCCTGGGCGGCGACGAAGCCCTGGGCGAAGAAGAGGTCGTCTACGGTCCGGGCGTAGATGTGGGGCACACCCCAGCGGTCGCGCAGGACCTCGACCTCCTGCTCGAGGCCGGGGAGCGTGATCGTCCCCTCGATCTGAGCGAGCGCCTCTTCCGCCATCTCCTCGAGCTCGCCGGGGCCGGCCGGGCCGGGCCCGCAGAACGATGTCGCCAATGCGAGGATAGTGACCGAAAGCGTGCTCGCTGGGCGCGGCCGACTGGACATGGGACCTCCCTGGCTGGTGCGTCGGTGCGTCGGTGCGTCGGTGCGTCGGTGGTCGGCAATGGCCAATCGCGAGATGGGAATTGGAAATTACCGGCGCACCGGCCCGCGGGCCACCGGCTACCGATCCCAGCGCCGCACCATCTGCACCGTTGCCGTACAGACGCGGATGGAGCATGATGCAGGAGGCCCCGACCACCCGGCAACAGCGGGAAGGAGCGAGAGCGATGAGCAGTAAGGCACGTCGATACTCGTCGCAGAGGATCACGGCAATCGCGATCATCGGTGCACTGGCCGTGGCGGCGGCGGCCTGCGTCGAGCCACCGACCGAGCCGGCGGATCGCGCGGGTGCGCCGACGTCCGGCGAGGCTGCCGGGCTGGCGGTCGCGCCGACGCCCGGCTGCGTGGCGGGTGTGCAGGCCAGCGGCGCCCTCTACCAGGTCTGTTTCCCCACCGAGTGGAACGGCGATCTGGTGGTCTGGGCGCACGGCTACGCGAACCCCGTCGATGCGATCGCGATCCCGGACGACGAAGTCGAAGGGCAGCCGATCTGGGCGATCGTCAACGGCCTCGGCTTCGCGTACGCCACCACGAGCTACAGCGAGAACGGCCTGGTGGCAGTGGACGCGGTGGACGACCTAGAGGACCTGCCACGCCTGGTTCGAGAGGAATTCGACGTCGCGCCCGTTCACACATATCTCGTCGGCGGCTCGGAGGGCGGGCTCAGCACGGTGCTCGCCATCGAGGACGCGTCGACCCGGTTCGACGGTGGCTACGCGACCTGCGGGCCGATCGGCAACTTCCGGCGACAGATCAACCACTTCGGCGATTTCCGGGCCGTCTTCGACTACTTCTTCCCCGGCGTCATGCCGGGCGACGCGGCATCGATCCCGCCCGGCGTCCTGACTCTGGAGGACTGGAACGACACGTTCGAGCCGGCCATCCAGGCGGCGATCGCCGCCGACCCGCACGCGGCGGAACAGCTGCTGCGCGTCACCCGAGTCCCGGTGGACGCGGGCGATCCGAATTCGGTGGTCGAGACGATCACGGGACTGCTCTGGTACAGCTTCTTCGCCACCAACGACGCGAACGACCGGCTGGGCGGCAATCCGTACGATAACCGCTTCCGCATCTATCGTGGCTCGGACAACGACTTCCTGCTCAACATCCTCATCCAGCGCTACCGAGCCGATCGAGCGGCGCTGGACGCGCTGGCCGCGTTCGAGACGACGGGGCGGCTGCGACGGCCGGCGGTGACGCTCCATACCACGGCCGACCCGATCGTGCCCTACTGGCACGAGCCGCTCTACAACCTGAAGACCTGGGGGTCGGGCAGCCGCTTGAAGCTGACGAGCCTGCCGGCGTTCCGTCACGGGCACTGCAATTTCACGCTGCCCGAGGTGCTGGCCGGGTTCGCGGTGCTGGTGCTGCGGGTGACCGCGCAGGATCTGGTGGCGTCGGCGGAGGTGTTCCCGAGCGTGGCGCAGGAACAGAAGTTTCTGGAGCTGGCGCGGCAGCAGGGCGCGCGGCCGACGGTAGCCCGGCCGGTGGGCCGGTAGGCGGCGGGGCGGTCCATCCGTGCGTCGGTACGGCGGTGCGTCCGTAGTTACGATTCCCGTATGGCTATGGGCCGTTACCGACGTACCGAAGCACCGACCCACCGACGCACCGAGCCCAGGGCACCTGCAATCCCAACGGGTGTAAGAAGAAGCGGGCTCGGTCGGCGAGGCCGAACGGGCCGCCGCTCCCCCTCCGGACGGCGCCGGTCAGGCGCCGGAAAGCCAGATAACGAGCGGGCTGGGCCGTAATTGACAGTCCAGGCAGGCGCGCCCTAACATTGTGGGGCGTACGGCTATACTGACCTTCCCCGCACAGGAGTAGGACCACTGGGCGCACAGTCCAACGGCGCAGCGCTCATCGGGCAATTCTACGCGGAGCGGAACCGGGTATATCCGCTCCGGGCGCCCGTGATGTCGGTCGGCCGTGCCAACGCCAACACGTTGAGGATCCGCGATTCGCGGGTCGCCGCCCATCACGTCCGCATAGAGCGCGACGATGCCCGCTACGTTCTCGAGGTGACGGCAGACGACGCACCGACGACGCTGAACGGCTCGGAGCTGCAGGCGGGTGAGCGCCGGACGCTGACGGAAGGTGACCTTATCGGGCTGGCCGATCTCGTGTTCCGATTCACCGACGACCACGGGGACGGGATACTCGGCCGCCTTTGGGTTGTGGCCGGTGTCCACCGCGGCAAGGTGTTCCGTATCGATCGCCCGGAATACACGATCGGCCGGGCCACCGACAACGATGTCCAGTTCCCCGATCGTTCGGTGTCCAGGCATCACTGCCGGATCCAACAGAACGACCGGGCCTGGTGGATCGAGGACCTGGAGAGCACCAATGGGACGATCTTACACGGGGCGCCACTGCAGGCGCCGGTGCGACTCGAGCACGGAGATGAAGTTGTCACCGGGTTCTCGAGATTCGTTTTTCAGGAAGGAGATCGGCCACTCGTGAACCTTAGACTGGAGCCTACGCCGCCGTGCAACTGAACCAGCGTTTGACCCAGCGCGGCCGCCCGGGAGGGCTCACGATCTGGACCGTCGCCCTCTCGATGGTCGCCCTCTACGCCGTGAACGGCCTCGCCCAGGCCGTTCCCAAAGCCGCCTACGTACCCGAGGGCTCGTTTCAGCTTCCCGGCCGCGGGCAGCCCGGGTCGCCGGACGACCCCATCGCCTTGGCGGTGGGCCACGACCGCACCATTCACATCGTCGACCATCAGGGACTGGTCTTCGTCTTCGATTCGACGGGCGTCTACCGCCGGAGCTACGGGCAGGAGCTGGGGGACCCGCTGGCGATCGCGATCACCGAGCACGGCGAGTCCTACGTGCTGGATGAAGATGACAACATCGTGCACGTGTTCGGTCCCGGCGGCCAGCGCCTGCGCATCCTGGGAGGCAAAGGCAACCGAGGCGGCCAGCTCTCCGACCCGGTCGACCTCGCACTCGGCCCCTGCGGGCACATCTACGTCCTCGACGCCGGCAGACGCGCCGTGCAGGTGTTCAGTCGCGACGGCCTGTTCGTCCGCGCGGTCAGTGTCGCGGGAGCGGCCGAGCAGCCGCTGTCGCTGGCCGTGGCGAACGACGGCCGGATCTTCGTCGCCGACCGACGCACGCCCACCCACGTCTTCGCCTGGCCACCGTTCACCCAGGTGCCCTGGGTCGGCGCGACGCCCAGCGGCCTGGCCGGCCCGGTGACGTTCCGCGGTGCCGAGCTCGACGAACCGATCGCCACGGCCGTGAACGACCTGGGCAGCGTCGTCGTCCTCGACAAGGACGATGGACGCCTGTACCGTGCGAACGGCAACCAGGTGATCGGACCCACCGACCTGCTGTACGGCGGCGCCGGTACGGGGCGCGGCTCGTTCCGCGAGGCGGTCGACCTCGCGTTCGCCGGCGACGACGAACTGCTGATTCTCGACAGCAGGCTGCGTAAGGTCGAGCGCATCCGCCTCACTACCGAGCAAGGACTGGCCCGGCGAATCGACATGGACTTCCCGATCCGGGTCAGCCAGGTGCCCACCAGCCTCGCTTCGCCGCTGCTCGACATCGGGTACGGGCCTGACGGCACGCCGCGGTTCCTGGTGGAGACGGAGGGCCGGGGGCTGACCGTGCACACCGCGATGGCGCAGCTCCACGAGACGGTCTACGGCGACAGCGTGAACCTGTACCGGCCGGACCCGGAGGGCGGGTCGCTGTTGCTCAGCGGCGACATCGGGGAGGTCGAGCAGGCGGTGATCACCGACACGGCCGTTTTCGCTGCCGACTCGCGCCGCAACCGCTTCACGCTCTTCGAACTGGAGAGCGGCAGGCTGATGGGGACGTACGGCGACAACTACCAGGACGACCGCAGGCTGAGGGACCCGAAGGGCATCGGCGTTCTGCCGGACGGTCGCATCGTGATCGCCGACACGGGCAACGACCGGATCAAGATCTTCAGCCCTGACCTGGCAAGCCTGGTCGCCAGCTATCCCTTCGTCGAGCCGGGGGGCATCGCCATCGACCTGGACGGCAAGATCTTCGTGTGGGACGAGGATGGCATCCGGGTCGCCCAGCTCAACGCCGCCGCGCAAACGTTCGAGTCTCTGCCGGGCGGCCTGCTACCCGGCCCGGTAACGGCGATCACATTCGACCAGGCGGGCAATCTCTTCGCGCTCGACCGCAATACGCACCGGATCACGATCGTCTCCGCCGGCCTCAGCGGCGTGCTGATTCAACTGGGCGCCGAAAACGTGCTCGACCGCCCGATGGCGCTCAACGTCGATCGCGATGGGAACATCTACATCAGCGATGAGGGCTCGAAGCGCACGGCGGTCTATCGCTGGGACGTGCAGTTCCCGCCGCTGGCCGGGTTCGACCTGAAGTTCGAGGCCGGCGCGGCGGTACTGGACTGGCAGGTCGGTCCCTCGGCCTTCACCCGCGGATACGAGGTCCAGGGTGCCGGCGCGCCCGGCGGGCCCTACCGCCGCCTGTACATCACCGCCGCTCCGCCTTTCCGCATCACCGCCGACAATATCCCGGCCCGACCGCCTCGCTACGTGCGGGTGGCTCCCGTCTTCATCACGGGGGTGCGGGGTCGCGCCTCGCAGCCGCTGCCGTTGGCCTACTTCGCGGCAAACCGAGCCTACGCGGACGAGGACTACGCAACGGCGTTGCATGATGTGGCTGACGCGGACCGACTGATCGAGCGCGGCGCCATCGAGGCGAGCAGCGCGGCGCACGGGCGATTGCTGTTCATCGCCGCCGCCAGCTGCTACGCGCAGGGCGACTTCAGGGCGGCGGTCGATTGGGCTCAGAAGGCGACGGTCCACCTCGATGCGATGCCCCGGGAACAGAGGATACAGTTCCACTACGTCATGGCGGAGGTCTTCATGCGGCTCGGTGATCCGCGCGCTGCGAGTCAGCAGGTGCTGGCGCTCGTCGGTCAGGGGCCGCGGCCGGAGTACTACGAGGACCCGAATGTGATCGATCAGTCGTACCGAGTCTATCGCGGCGTCCGCGACGTCGGCTTACCTGAAGACGCGATCGACTACCTGCGCCTCTACTGGCAGTCGATACCGCAGAGCACCCAGGCGCTGAAGGACGAGTACGCCGACTCGGTGATCGTCTTCTCGACACGCCAGATGCTCGGACCGGGCTTCCGGTACTGGAGTGAGGGTGACTACGGGCAGGTGGTCGGGTTCTTCGAGAACCTGCTGACGGAGGGCAATTTGCACGCCGAGCAGGTGGTGGTCGGGCGGCAGGTGCTGGCGTGCGCCTATTTCGCGTTCGGTGACCGTGTCAGGGCCGAAGACACATTCCGCGAGATCTTCACCGTGAGGCCCGACTTCGACCTCGAGCGCGAGATCCCGAGGCTTCGCCAGCTGTACGCGCTGAGAATATACAACCCGGAGACGCAGAACTTCTTCGGGGCTCTGAGACCCGGCTCGTAGAAACATGGCAAGGGGGCACTCTGAAAAAGAAGGACTTATTCCTAGGCCGTAGGGTGGCGGTCTACCGGATCGACAAGTTCCTCGGTGAGGGGGGGTTCGCCTACGTCTACCGGGCGCGGGACACGAACCTCGACATCGACGTCGCCCTCAAGATCCTCAAGCCCGCCTTCGCCTACGACGAGGTGTTCGAGGAGAACTTCCGGCGCGAGGCCCATCGGGCGGCCAAGTTCCGTCATCCCAACGTCATCGCCATCCACTACGCCGGTAAGGACGACGACATCGTCTTCTTCTCCATGGACCTGCTGGAGACCGGCTTGAAGGATCTCATGACGCCGGGCAAGCCGATGGAGGAGGGCGCCATCATCAAGGTCGGCATGGACGTCGCCTCCGCCCTGCAGTTCGCCCACACCCACGAAGGCGGAATCGTCCATCGCGACCTGAAGCCCGACAATATCCTCTTCGATCGCCACGGCAACGCCGTCGTCACCGACTTCGGGATCGCCGAGGCGGCGACCAACTACACGGCGGCCACCGGCACGACGGTGTACGTCGGGACACCGAAGTACATGTCGCCTGAGCAGGCGCGCGGTCATCGCGTCGACCACCGCTCCGACATCTACTCGTTGGGCGTCACACTCTACGAGATGGCGACCGGCGAGGCGCCGTTCACCGGCCGCGACTGGTTCGAGTTGGGGCGCAAGCACATCGAGGAGCTGCCCTCACTGCCGCGCGAAAAGAACGGCGAGCTCGACCCGGACCTCGAGCGCATAGTACTCAAGTGCCTGCAGAAGAACCCGGCGGATCGCTACCAGAGCGCCGAGCACCTCAAGTCCGAGCTGGCCAGGCTCGAGGGCGCGACACAGCGCACCGTCGTGCTCACCGTGCAGAAGACCGAGGAGGAAAAGACCCCGACACCGGTGACACCCGCACCATCGGTGGCGGCGGCCCAGGAATCGGAGGCGCGCGAGGCACAGCGCAGCCCGGTCGATCTCTACGAGGCGACGACGCAGCCGCCGAAGAAGCGGCGCCGTATCTGGCTGTGGCTGACCGCTGCGGCCGTGCTGGCCGGCGCCGTCGCATCCTATGCGACGGACCTCGGCGGCTTCCGCACCTTCGGCGAGGAGAAGGTCCCGTTCCTGGCGAACCTGCCGCTCATCGGTTCCGGCGGCGTCTACGTGACGAGCACCTACTACGCCGCCGTAGAGGGCGGAGCCCCTGTCGAGGGGGCGGCGTTCGACATCTGGTTCAGCGCGCCCGTCGACCCGGTGACCGCCAGCTCGGAGAACGTGAAGCTCCAGGGTCCCAACTCGCGCGTCCTCCCCGCCCAGGTCGAGGTGAAAGAGGGAGGTACGCGGATCACCGTGTTGCCGAGCCTGCGTCTGGCCTATGACACCCGCTACGAGATCCAGATTGGCGGCGGTCTACTGAGCCAAAGAGGGACACCGATAAGGCAGAACGCGCGCGCGACGGAGCCCGGTGCCGTCTTCCCGTTCAACACGCGCCTGCCGCCGCCCGACACCCAGCGCCCGAGCCTGGCGGAGAGCACACCGGCGAAGGACGCCCGCAACGTCGCGACCGGCGCGACGATCATGGTCCGCTTCAGCGAGCAGGTCGACGGGTCGACGGTAGGCTCCGGCAGCATCCTGCTGCGCGACGCGCAGGGGAGGCTGCTGGAGACCAGCGTCCTGACCGGCGGCGGCGGGCAGAGCGCCGAGATCCGCCCGATGTCGCCGCTGAGCGCCGGTACCCGCTACACCATGGTTTTGACCGACGAGATCCGGGACCGGGCGGGCAACCGGCTGGTCCCTGACAGCGTCGTCTTCCAGACGCGATCCGCCGCGCCGACGACCTCTGTCCCACTCGACCCGGGCACCGTCACGGTGAACGTGATGCCGCCGGAGGCACGGAACTACGTGAAGGTGTACATCGACAACGAGGACATGGGGTACGTGCCGAAGCTCAACCTGGAGGTCGAGGCACGCAGCGAGCACAATCTGAGGCTGGTGGGCGCCCCACCTTACTCGGCGTTCCAGATAACGGTCCACCGGGAGGCCTTCACAGTCGGGCCCGGACAGCATCAGGAGATCGTCCCCGAGATCAGGGCGTTCGGCTGGATCACCGTGACCACGGCCAGCGACGCCCCTCCGGCCGATGTCTTCATCGACGGCGAGTATGTTTCCTCCACGCCGCTTGCGGGTTACACTTTACCCTCCGGACCGCACACGCTGGAGTTGCACCCGACGCAGGAGAACCTCTCGCGCTACGGGGTGTACACGGCCAACTTCACGGTCCCGAGGTTCGGTGAGGAGAGGCTCACCAATCTGAGATTGCCCGCCAAGTGAGGGGAGGACCTGGCGCGAATGGATCTAGTCCTCGTCGTCCGTGAAGGCGCACAGGTCGGGCGCGTCTTCACCGTTTCCAAGGGCGAGCGCAAGACTGTCGGCCGCGCCCCCGAGTGCGACATCCGCCTGCACGACCAAGGCGTTTCGCGCCGCCACTGCACGATCGAGAACACGGGCGCCGTGCTCCAGGTGGTCGACCTGGAGTCGGCGAACGGCAGTTTCATCAACGGGCAGATGGTGGAACGCGGCTCGCTGGGACCCGGCGACCAGCTGGCGGTGGGACCGACGATCCTCGAGTGCCGGGCCAGGCCGACGGCGCCCGGCAAAGCGCCCGGTGAGGCCACGCTCGCCTACCGCGAGGAAGGCACCACGACCGTGGTGCGCAAGGTCGTCGACACCCAGTACCCGGGCATGGAGGCGCTGGCCGTCGCAGGGGCGCCCGAGACCTTGGACGACCTGCAGCGCGCTCAGCGCAATCTGGCCACTGCCTACCAGGTCTCCAAGATGCTGGCCAGCGCACCGGGGCTCGGCAAGCTGCTGGACGGCGTCATCGACTCGATCTTCGCTGCCATCAACGCCGATCGTGCCGCCCTGTTGCTCCAGGACGGCGATGTGGCATCCGACGAGTTGAAGATCGTGGCATCGCGCTCGCGGACGGGCGATGATGATGAGCTCGACGAGATCAGCGTCAGCCGGACGGTGGTGCAGGATGTGCTCGAGAACGCGGCGTCCTCACTCAGCCGTGACGCGTCCGCCGACGCCCGTTACAAGGCGGGCGAGAGTATCATCCAGCAGAGGATCCGCTCGGTGATGTGCGCGCCGGTCTCCACCGACGACAGTGTGATCGGCGTCCTTTACGCGGACAGCCGGAGCCTCACCGGCGCCTTCACGGAGAGCGACCTCGAGCTGCTGGCCCTGATCGGCAACCAGGCGGGCGTCGCGATCCACCGGGCCCAGTTGATGGCGCAGCTGGAGAAGTTCTTCTTCGACACGATACGGGCCATCGTGGCGACGATCGACGCGAAGGACGGCTATACACACCGCCACTCGGAGCGCGTGGCGGGATTCGCCAGCAAGATAGCCGCCGAGCTGGGCAAGACGGAGGAGGAGATCGAGGTCGTCAAGCTCTCCGGCCTGCTGCACGACGTGGGCAAGGTCGGCGTGCCCGAGGCGATTCTCAACAAGCCGGGTAAGCTGACCAAGGAGGAGTTCGACGAGATCAAGAAGCACCCGGTCCACGGGGTGAACATCCTGGGTCACATCGAGAGCCCGCGCTTCAAGGCGATCCTACCGGGCGTGCGTCACCACCACGAGAAATGGGACGGTTCAGGGTACCCGGACGGCCTGTCGGGCGAAACGATACCGTTCCTCGGCCGACTGCTGGCGGTGGCCGACGTGCTCGATGCGTTGAGCTCCGACCGCTCGTATCGTAAGGGCCTCGGCTTCGACAAGTCGGTCGAGATCATCCAGCAGGACGCGGGCAGTCACTTCGACCCCGAGGTCGCCCAAGCGGCGGCGGACCTGCACGTGCGGGGTGAGCTCGAGGTGCTGCCCGAGTGGATCGAGCCCGCCGCGGATCCCATGCCCACGACGACCCTGGACCCCTAGGAGTCCGGGCCACGACGGCGCAGCCAGCGCGAGCCCGGCAGATGGCGCAGCAAGCTATCCACCCGCTGGCCCAGCGTCTGACCCGGCCGCGCGGGGATGATCAGGGCGAGGACCAGCAGGGCCAGGCCCAGATAGAAAAGCCAGCGCTGGCCGACCCGGTCGGCGACCAGCGCCAGCGGCGCAGCGATGAATATCAGGGCCAGCTTCAGGCGAAGGTGGATCAGTCACCTCCCTTGCCACGCCTCGACTCCAGGAAGCTGCGGACACCCTCCCGGTAGTCCTCTGTCATCCGGGCCAACGCGTTCAGCTCGGCGCCCGCCCGAATCGCCGCCTCGAACGAGTGCCGCTCCGTCTGATAGATCAGCCGCTTCGACAACGCGATTGCGCTCGGGCTGTGTGCGGCCAACCGCTCGGCGAACTCGCGGCTCTGTTCGTCGAATGACGCGGACGGATAAACGTGCTGGACCAGACCGTACCGCTCCGCGGTCTCGGCGTCAACGATCCGGCCGCTGACCACCAGATCCAGCGCGCGTTTCTCACCAGTCGCGCGCAGCAGCATGGCGATTACCATCGCCGGTAGGAAGCCGATCTTCACCTCGGGATAGCCGAAGCGCGCGTCGACGGCCGCCAGAACGATGTCGCACGCAGTGGCAAGCCCGCAGCCGCCCGCTACGGCGTGTCCGCGCACCGCCGCCACGACCGGTACC
>JASFTY010000098.1:0-10717 GCA_050050535.1 Gemmatimonadales bacterium
AAACCAGCCCAGCCAGACGCTCTCGCCGCGACCCTCGTGGCCGACGCGGTTCATGCCATCGTTCCAGTCCCCGGCGCCGATTAGCGGGAGACCGTGGCTGCCCGCGCCGAGGCTGCGGTCGAGGGTCCGCGCGCAGTGCTCGTAGAGCGTCGCCCGCTGCTCCGAGACCTTGGGCTGGAAATAGGCCTCACGCTTGTGCTCTTGGAGGGCCGCCCCCTCGAGCCAGGGGACCGGTTCGTCGAGGGCCGTCCGATCGTCGGTCACCTTCAGGTAGTGGGCCACCGCGTAGGGCAGCCAGAGTAGGTCGTCGGAGATGCGGGTCCGGACGCCGCGGCCGGAGGGGGGATGCCACCAGTGCTGGACATCGCCCTCACTGAACTGCCGTGCAGCGGCCCGCAGGAGATGCTCGCGCACGATGTCGGGCCTCGTCACCGCCAGGGCGAGGACGTCCTGGAGCTGGTCGCGGAACCCGTAGGCCCCGCCGGACTGGTAGAAGGCCGAGCGGGCCCAGATCCGGCAGGAGAGCGTCTGATAGAGGAGCCAGCGATTGAGCAGGAGGTCGATGGAAGGGTCGGGGGTCGTGACCTGGACCGCGCCCAACACGCGGTTCCAGTGGTCCTGGACTTCGGCGAGCAAAGCATCGCAATCGATCTCGCGGTAGCGTGCGACGAGTGATCGGGCATCCTTGAGGTCGTTACCCTGGCCTAGCAGGAAGAGCACCTCGACACGTTCACCCGGCTCGAGCTCGAGTTTCGTCTGCAGAGCGGCGCAAGGGTCGAGTCCGGCTCCGGTCCTATCCGATAATTCGTCCCCACGCTCGAGCGAGGCGGGATGGTCGAGGCTCGCATTACGGCCCAGGAACTCGAGGCGGTCGCCGCTCCAAGAATTCTGGCGGCCGCCAAGATCGGCGAACGCGACCCGCTCCGCGAACTCCTCGTTCCAGCGGTTTCGCGCGAGCATCGCTCCGGTAGCGCGGTCGATCTCGGTGACCACGGAAGCCGCCGAGCTGCTCCGCTCGACTCCCAGTACCCACTCCGCATAGGCCGTGACCGACAGACGCTTCTTGCGATCGGACCGGTTCTCCAGGGTGAGACGGGAGATCTTGATCGGGTCGCGCAGCGGCACTAACTGCAAAAGATCCAGCTCTATGTCGTGTGATGTGTGCTGGAAACGACTGTAGCCCTGCCCGTGTCGGACGACGTACGGCCAGCTCTCCTCGCGAATCGGCAAGATCGTCGGTCCCCAGACTATGCCGCCGTCCTCGTCCCGCACGTAGAACGTCTCGCCTGGGGTGTCGCTGACCGGATCGTTCGACCAGGGCGTCAGCTTGTTCTCACGGCTGTTCACGGCCCAGGTGTAGCCCGAGCCCGACTCGGAGACCTGGAAGCCGAATCCCGGGTTCGCCACCACGTTGATCCAGGGAGCCGGGGTCCACTGCCCCTTGCCCAGAACGGTGACGTATTCGCGACCGTCGGCGGTGAATCCGCCCAGACCGTTAGAGAATTCGAGCTCGAGGGCGGGAGGCGAAACGGTCTCCGCCTTCGCACGCGGTGGGCGGAGCCGCGGTGGAACCGGCCCCGGCCGCAGGCGCTGCAGCCGCACCACCTGCTCGGAGAGCGAACCCTGGCGCGCTAGAATGACCACTCGCGCCGCCGCGTGCAGCAGAAGCCGGTCGCGGCCCGATACGAGGTCGGCCCGGAGGACGAACACATCTCCGCCCGCCCTGCGCGTTTCGTCGCCGACCGCGGACTGGATGGCCTGCACCATGGCTTCGAGGTCATCCTGGAGATCCTGTACATAGGAGGTGCCCTTCGCGTTGAGGATCACCAGGTCGGCCGCGATGCCCTTCATGTGCCAGTACTCGTGCGCCCGCAGGAGCTGCCTGACGACATCGCGCTCCTCCTCCCGCTCGATGCGCACCAGTGCGATGGGCAGGTCGCCGGAGATGCCGTGGGCCCAGAGCCCGGACTGGCCGGTGCGGTTTCTGGCCAACACGCGAGGCGCGGCACGCAGAGTGGGATCCGCGTAAAGCAGGCGATTGGCCAGACGCTGGAAAAGGTGTGCCTCGTCCTGGGTGATCCGCAGGTGGTGCAGCTGAACCTGTGCCTGGGTCCAGGCGAGCGAGCTCTCGCGCTCGAACGTCGCCGGCTCGCAGTACTTCTCCGCGATCTCGAGCGCCTCTTCCCGGGAAGACGCCACCAGTGTGGTGAACACGAGGTTGACCGTCTCGCCGTGGGGGATCGCCACCCGCTGCCGCAGGCTGACGATGGGGTCCAGAACGGTACCCGCCGTGTCGGAGAGGGGCGCCCCGTCGATCACGGAGAGCGGCGTTCGTACCCCGCGGCCCCGGCCCAGAAGGCGTGCGCGGTCGCTCTCGTACTGCAACTCGTCGACCGTCTCGCCTTCAACCGCGACCAGGTGGGCGAGCCAGACCTGGGGCTCGTCCGCCGACCGCGGGCGCCGAGTCGCGAGTAGCGTTCCGAGCTCGGGAACGAACTCCGTCTCGACGAAGAGGTTGGAGAAGGCGGGGTGAGCCAGGTCGGCGCCCGGTGGGGCCAGCACGATCTCGGCGTACGATGTGAAATCGATCTCGCGGTCCCGGTTCTCGAGATTGGTCACCTTTAGCCGGCGCAGTTCCGCATCGTCCTCGGGTGAGACCACGACTTCGAGCGTGATCGTCAGGGACCGGAATCGCTGCATGATCTTGGCCCGGTCCTCGGAGTAGACGACGTCGTAGTGGTCAGCCTCGCTGCCGCTGGGCTGGAAGCCTGCGGACCAAACTTCTCCCGTCTCGGCGTCGCGCAGGAAAACGAACGTGCCCCAGGGATCGCGGGTCGTGTCCTCGCGCCAGCGGGTGACGGCAAGCTCGCGCCAGCGGCTGAACCCGGAGCCCGCCGCCGTGACCATGACCGTGTAGCGGCCGTTCGAGAGCAGGTGTGTGCGGGGCGTGATGTCGTGGGGCGACTCGAATCGCCGCAGGATCGGGAGGACGAGCTCGCGGACCAGTGCCGCCTCGCGAACCTCTTCACCTCGGGGCCGCGTGACGAGCACCGAGCGCGGCGTCCGTTCCTGGAGCAGGAGTTCCGCCGCCTGGACCATGGGATGAGAGTGAAAGCGCCTGCGGGTCAGGCCGTCGTGAACCACATTGCCCAAAGAGACGAGGATCATCCCCTGGTGATGGGTCATGTACGCGCGGACCACGGCCACCCGGGCCTCCGCCGGCAGCCGCGAGGGGGTGTAGTCGAGCGCCTCGTAGAACCCGTAAGCGCCTTGCGCGTCGGCGTCCTCGAGTCGGGCGAAGTTGTTCCGCGCGGCCCGGGGATCCAGCATGGCTGCGAGCGCGGTGGCGTAGGGTGCGACCACCACGTCCTCGAACAGGCCCCGCTTGAGCCCCAAACCGGGCACACCGAAATCGGAGTACTGATACGTGAGCTCGAGGTCGCGAACGTTGTAGCCGGACTCCGATACCCCCCACGGGACTCCCCGCTCCGCACCGTAACGGATCTGGCGCCCCACAACGAGCCGACTGCTGAGATCCAGAAGGCTCCGCGGCGGTTGCTCCATCACGAGGAGCGGCATCAGGTACTCGAACATCGAGCCCGACCAGGAGACGAGGGCCGCGCCGCCGCCCACCGGCGTCAGCGAGCGGCCGAGCAGGAACCAGTGCCGCGGAGTTACGTCGCCCTTGGCGACGGCGACGAAGCTCGCCAGCCGGGCCTCCGAGGCCAGTAGATCGTAGCAGCTGGGATCGTGTATGCCGTCGGCCACGCGGTAGCCGATGGAGAACAGCTTGCGCGACGTGTCGAACAGGAATCGAAAGTCCATCGTCTGGACGATCTGCTCCGCGAGCAACGCCAGCGCGGAGAAGCGATGCTTCAGCGCCGCGGCCGCCCTCCACGACGCGTCCAGGTCGTCGAGGATCGGGTCTTCCTCCTCGCTCTCCAGAACGTCGGAACGCTTCTCGATCACCTCGTGAACCGCACGCAGGAGGCCCGTGAGCCCGGCCGCTGTGGGACTCGTGGCGACCAGCGGCTCGAGAAACGATGCCGACCGGGCGAGCCGGGTCGCCCGGCCCTCATCTTCCCCAGCCACTCCCTCCGCCGAGCCTGGGGAATAGAGGCGCAGGCACCAGGGCATCGTAGCAGTCAGGTCGCGAGCGTGGCTGCGGACGGAATCGCGAACGGCTGTCGCCCAAAAAAGAAACTCTGACTGCGATCCGTCCTTGACGTCGCTCGAGAGCGTGCTGGCGATGTCCAGAAGGTTCTCCGCCTCGGTTTCCAGCGCCTCGAAGCGCCGGACCCATCCGGGAAGCGCTGTCGGTGGATCCTCCAGCAGGGCCGACAGCGACCCAGCCGCCTCGCTCAACTGTTCCGCCGTGACCGTCTGCGTACGCTGAGGATGCTCGGCCTTCTCCAACGACTCGAGGAGCAGCGCCACAGCGTCGCCGATCCCCTCCAGGATCTCCGGACGCAGCAGTGGGCGATGCAACAGGCCGCGGCATGTCTGTGCCAGCGCGATCAGGTGCCCGGCCAGATTGCCGCTGTCCACGGTGGACACGTACATCGGATCCAGCGGCCGCAGATCCCGGGTGTCGTACCAGTTGAAGAAGTGGCCGCTGACCCGGCGCATGTTCGTCATCGTGTCCAGCGTGGCCGCGAGCCGGTCCGCCGCGTCGAGAATCCCGATCCAGCCGAAGTCGTGGGCGACCGTGATACTCAGCAGGTAGAGACCTAGATTCGTCGGCGATGTGCGGTGGGCCACGACGGGCTGGGGATCCTCCTGGAAGTTGTCCGGCGGAAGGGCGTTACCCTCGTCATCCACGAACGTCTCGAAGAAGCGCCAGGTCCGACGCGCGACGAGTCGCAGGGCGCGTGTCTCGTCGGACGCGAGGATCTGTTCCTGCGGGTCCTTCAGCGGGAGGCTCATCCACCAGGCGAAGACGGGCGACAGGGCCCAGAGCAGCACCAGCGGCGTGGCCACAGGCCAGGCTCCCGGCTTGAGCAGGCCGAAGAGCGCACCGGCGGCGACGGCGAGAATCACGCCCCAGCGAAGGTGCCGGCAGAAGCTCCGCAGTCTCAGGTCGACACCGTAGCCCGCCTGGGCGGCCGTCACCCACTCCAGCAGGTGCCGCTTCGACACGTAGAGCCGCCACAGCGTGCGCGCCACCGCGTCCACCATCAGCCAGGCTTGATGTGCCAGCATGGTGATGGCCAGCAGCGTCTGCGTCAGCGCCACGTAGATGTCGTGGGAGACGGCGCGGAAGTGGTTGCGCTTCGAGATACCCCAGCGCCTGGGGATCAGGCCATCGAGAACCGGTATGAACGCCGGTATCGCCACCGATCCGAGGAAGAGTCCGGTCCAGAGCAGGGGAGAGACGGCCGGCA
Organism: Gemmatimonadales bacterium; assembly: GCA_050050535.1. GTDB lineage: Bacteria > Gemmatimonadota > Gemmatimonadetes > Palauibacterales > KS3-K002. The sequence continues at coordinate 5,385 of JASFTY010000098.1, forward strand.
GGATCCAGGCGGCCACCGCCATCGAGAACGAGGACGGCGGCGCCAGACTGCGGCGCAGATTGTCGACCATCTTCCAGCGGCCGTGGGCGGGTATGTGAGCCCTCTGCCGCCGGCCTGCAGCGTCACGCGCGTGGCCCAGGATCCAGGGTAGCAGCTGCCAGTCGCCACGCACCCAGCGATGATTGCGGCGCGCGGCCACCTCGTAGTTGGCCGGGAACTCCTCGAACAGATCGACGTCGGTCACGAGGCCGGCGCGGCCGAACAGCCCCTCGAACAGATCGTGACTGAGCAGTGCGTTCTCCGGGACCTTCCCCTCCAGCGCCGCCTCGAACGCATCGACGTCGTAGATCCCCTTGCCGGTGAACGAGCCCTCCTCGAACAGGTCCTGATACACATCCGAGACCGCGGCGGCGTAAGGGTCCACACCTCCCGGACCGGAAATGATACGCTGGTAGGTTGTACTGCCTGGACCCGTGGGCAACGACGGTGTGATCCGGGGCTGCAGAATCGCGTAGCCCCGGACGACGCGGCCCTTCCGGGGGTCGAAGCGCGCCCGGTTCAACGGGTGCGCCATCGCGCCGACCAGGCGATAGCCGGTCCCTTTGGGAAGCCGGGTATCGGCGTCCAGCGTGATCACGTAGCGGACGCCGTCGGGCACCGTGGGCGGCCGTCCGTCCAACGTGATGAACGACGTGTCCTCGGCGCCGCGCAGCAGTCGGTTCAGTTCGTAGAGCTTGCCTCGCTTCCTCTCCCAGCCGATCCACTTGCCTTCTTTCTCGTTCCAGAGACGCCGGCGATGCAGCAGCAGGAACCGCTCACCGCCGTCCGGCAGGGTCCCATGCCGCTCGTTCAGCTGGGCGATGCCGTCGGCCAATGCGGCTAGCAGAGCCCTGTCGATGGGCATCTGCTCGCTGGGCGCGTCCGACCAGTCGGTCAGCAGGGCGAAGTGGAGATGGCCATCGGGGTTTGCCAGGAAGTGAACCTCGAGCCGTTCGAGCTGCTCCTCGACATCCGCCCGGTTCGTGACCAGCGTGGGTACGACGACCATAGTGCGAAGCTCGGCGGGCACACCCTGGGCGAGCTCGAGCTTGGGCAGCAGGCTCGGTGGAACGAAGATCGGAACCAAGCGGTTGACGAGGGACACCGCGACATCGGACGCGGGCACGAGCCCGAGGATTCCCAGCAGCACCAGGCTGCCGATACCCGCGCCGGCGCTCCAGGTCAAGAACAGCGGGACGGATAGCAGGAGCGCCGTGAGGACGGCGATTCCTCCCAGGTAACCGGGGGTCGCGAGGGCGCGGACCGCGCGGCGGACCCGGGTCCGCCAAGGAACGCGGAAACCCAGTGACCGCTCGAAGGACCTCCTGCCCACCGAAACCAGGTAGTACCCCACGTCCGCTTCGGCTTGCTCGGGGACGCCGGACAGCCCCGCGTCGCCGTGCAAGGGCTCGGTCCCATCCTTCCTCGGTCCCCCTGGTTCGCGGGCCGCCTGCTGCGCGAGAGCCATGGCTTCCCGTGCCACCTCGATCTCCGTGCGCTTCGAGCGGCGCGAGAGCATCTCGATCCGGGTCCGGTACTCGTTACGCGTCGCGAAATCCATCGCCGCGAACCCGGGGGCGGCGCGCAGGACCTCGTCCACCAGACTGACGCTCTCGAAGAAGTCGCGCCAGTCGATGGACGACATCCATCGCATGCTGGTGATGATGTTGCGGACGGTGACGTTCGCCGCGCCCTGGGCATGATGCTCCCGAGCGACCACTTCGTTGGCCGACGTCCCCTGCGCCCTCAACTTCTCGTTGAGCCAGGCCAGCGCCGGCATGATCGAAGTGTCCTGGTCGCGCAGCCGCTGGATGAGCTGCACCGCGAAAGCGCCGGCCAGCGGCTCGTCGTCCAGACGGCCCAGAACGTCATCGACGTCCTCCGCCGGCCGACCACTCAGGCCCAGCAGGCGGTCCGCCAGCTCGTCGGCCGCGACCCGCGCCTGGCGGGCGCGGATGATCTGGTCCGCCAGCCGTCGCATGTTCTCCACCAGGGCGACGCGGAGGTGGATGGCTACGGCCCAGACCTCGCCGATGGAGAGTGGCTGGACGCGCTGGTAGGCGCGGACGAAGGGCTGAAGCGTCTTGAGGTCAAAACGGCTGTCGGTATGGGCCACGTAGGCCCAGGCCAGCCCATAGACGCGCGGATATCCCGCCAGGTGACCCTCGGCGATCTTCGGCAGCAGGCGATAGTAGCCGCCCGGCAGATGGTCGCGGATCTCCCGCAACTGCTCGTCAACGACGAAGAAGTTGTCGAGCAGCCACTCCGCGGCGGGCGTGATCTCGCTCTTCTCCCGCACCGCCTCGACGATGTTCCGGTAGGAAGCGACGAGCGCACGGCCGTTCTCGCGCACCCGGGGGAGCAGGTTCTTCCCTCTGGTAGGCTTCTCGCCGACGCGTTGAGCGGCGGCGAGGCTCTCGGCGTGCTGCTCCAGGCGCTCGAGGCCGAACAGCTCAGCGCGGATCGGCTCATCCACCTGAGGGGGAGCGATGACGGCGTCAGTAGCGCTCAACTCGAGGCACGTGCGTTGTCGTTAACAGGCAGCTCAGCTGAACGGTGTCTCGGGGTCCCCGAAAGTGCCGGGATAGTCTCGCTGCTCATATCTACAGAATATGATCGGCGTTTTGAAGAGGGGTGGTCAAGTCTGTCTCGGTCGCGAGAGGACGACGACCGGCGTTGTCCACGCTGCAACCCTGGGTGCTTTTGGTGGGTCTAATCATTGTGGATCTGGTACATCGGCCTCGATGTCGTGAACCTGTGGAGCTTGCCACGCTCCCGATTCCCCGGGACAACATGGATGATTAGCCTGAGATTCGCCATCCGGACACTCGCCAGATCGCCGTTCGTCGCGTCGGTAGCGGTCGTTTCGTTGGCACTCGGTATCGGCGCCAACGCCGCGATCTTCTCGCTATACGACCAGATGCTCATCCGGGCGCTGCCGGTCTCGGAGCCGGACCGGCTGGTCAACCTGGGTGCCCCGGGGCCCAAGCCCGGCTCGCAGTCGTGCAACCAGGCCGGTGACTGTGAGCAGGTCTTCAGCTATCCGATGTTTCGGGATCTGCAGCAGGCGCAGAGCAGCTTCACGGGGATTGCGGCGCACCGCGTGTTCGGTGCGAACCTCGCCCACGCCAACCGGACGATCGACGGTCAGGGCATGCTGGTGTCCGGCTCCTACTTTCCGGTGCTGGGTGTCCGCCCGGCGCTGGGCCGGCTGCTGGGGCCGGCCGACGATCAGGTGATCGGCGAACACTTTGTGGTCGTACTGAGCTATCACTACTGGACGAGCCAATTGGGTGGCGATCCGTCGGTCCTGAACCAGACGATCATCGTGAACGGTCACCCGATGACCATCGTCGGCGTGGCGGCGCGCGGTTTCGGCGGGACCACGTTGGGTACACGACCCGACGTGTTCGTGCCCATCTCGATGCGCGGCATGATGAGCCGCGGTTTCGACGGCTTCGATGATCGACGGAGCTATTGGGCGTACCTCTTCGCTCACCTGCGTCCCGGCGTGTCGATCGAACAGGCGAGCGCGGAGATCAACGCGATCTATTGGAGCATCATCAACGAGGTCGAGGCGCCGCTTCAGCAGGGGATAAGCGACCGAACGCTGGAGCGGTTCCGCGCCAAGGAAATCACCATGGAGCCGGGGTGGCGCGGACAGAGCTCGCTGCATAGTGAGGTCAGCACCCCACTCATTCTGCTGTTCGCGATCACCGGGCTCGTCTTGCTGATCGCCTGCGCCAACATTGCCAACCTGCTGCTGGCGCAAGGTGCGAACCGCAGCCATGAGATGGCGATTCGAGGATCGCTGGGCGCCAGCCGGCACCGTCTGGTCTCACAACTCCTGCTCGACTCCTGTGTGCTTGCCGTACTGGGCGGAGTGGCGAGCCTGTTGGTCGCCCGTGGGGTTCTCAAGGTTATCGCATCGATTCTGCCTGCGGACGCCTCTACCGTGTTGGCAGTCGAACTGCGCCCCTCGGTCGTGGTCTTTGCGGCAGCAGTGTCCCTGGCGACGGGATTTCTGTTCGGACTGTACCCGGCGCTGCACAGCACGCGTCCGGATCTGATAACCCTGATCCGCGGCGGCTCCGGCCAGCCTTCCGGCGCACGGGCGGCCGCCCGCTTCCGCGCCTCGCTGGTCACAGCCCAGATCGCGCTTTCCATGGCGTTGCTCGTCGCCGCCGGTTTCTTCATCAAGAGCCTGACCAATGTGAGCCGCGTGGACCTCGGCATGAACACCGAGAACGTCATCACGTTCGGCATCTCACCCCAGCTGAACGGATACGAGCCCGAGGCCTCACAGATACTGTTCGGGCGGCTGGAAGAGGAACTGCAGGCGGTTCCCGGGGTGACCGGGGTCTCGGCGGCGATGATCCCGGTGCTCTCGGGCAGCAACTGGGGTACGGACGTATCGGTCCAAGGGTTCGAGTCGGGTCCCGACATCGATTCGAATGCACGCTTCAACACCGTGGGCGCGGGCTACTTCAGCACGTTGGGGGTTCCACTGTTGGCCGGCCGTGAGTTCACGCCCGGAGATGTGCTCGGCGCGCCGAAGGTCGCCGTCGTCAACGAAGTCTTCATCCGCAAATTCGGCCTCAGCAGGCAAGAGGCGGTCGGCAGTTGGATGTCTACCAGAAGTCGCACCAGCGATCTGGATGTCCAGATCGTGGGGCTCATAGGAGACACGAAGTACAGCGCGGTCAAGCAGGACACGCCTCCCCTCTTCTTCACGCCGTATCGCCAGCGCGAGGGTCTAGGCTGGCTCACGTTCTACGTGCGGACATCGGTCGAGCCCGGCTCGGTGCTGCGAGCCATCCCCGATGTGGTGAGACGTCTCGACGCGAACCTGCCGGTGGAAGAGCTGAAAACACTCGATCAACAAGTGCGTGAGAATGTGGTGCTGGACCGGCTGATCACCATCCTGTCGGCGGCATTCGCCGTGCTGGCCACCCTGTTGGCCGCCATCGGGCTCTACGGTGTCCTTGCCTACACGGTGGCGCAACGCACCGGTGAGATCGGTGTTCGTATGGCGCTGGGCGCCGACAGCCGGCGCGTTCGCCGCATGGTGCTGTGGCAGGTCGGCCGCATGACCCTGATCGGCGGTGTGCTCGGCATCGCGGCCGGGTTGCTGCTCGGTCGCGCGGCGCGATCGCTGCTGTTCGGGCTCCAGGGGAACGATCCGCTGGTCGTCGCCGCCGTCGCGGTCCTGATCACCGGCGTGGCCCTGGGGGCGGGCTACATCCCGGCGCTCCGGGCATCGAGAGTCGATCCGATGAGGGCGCTGCGCTACG
>JASFTY010000099.1:0-10689 GCA_050050535.1 Gemmatimonadales bacterium
GGGCGCGGTCCTGGTTGTCGCCGCCGCCGCGGAAGAGTTGCTGTTGCGCGGCTACGCCTTCCAGGCGCTGGTGGAGGGAGCAGGCGTGATCGTCGCCGTGATCTTGACCTCGGGGCTGTTCGCGCTGATCCACCTGAACAATCCCGAGGTGGGCTGGGTCGCGTTGCTCAATATCGGGTTGGCCGGCGTGCTGTTCGCCGCCGCCTACCTGCGGACCCGCTCGCTCTGGGTGCCGATCGGGATGCATTGGGGCTGGAATTTCGTGATGGTCGCCTTCTTCGATCTGCCGGTGAGCGGAATCGTGCTCGATATGCCCGGCTACGACACCGTCGTGCGGGGACCCGATCTCCTCACCGGCGCCGCCTTCGGCCCGGAGGGCGGCCTGGTGACCACGCTGCTCGTGCTGCCGCTCATCCTGTGGGTGGCTCGGACGAAGTGGCTGTCGCAGTCGAAACAGATGGTTGAGCTGAAACCATTGGTGGATACGCGGATGAAGGTGATCAGTGATCGGTGATCAGTGATCAGTCCCCAATACCGATCACCGATTACTGGCTACTGATTACTAGTCACCTTTCCAGAACGGAGTATTAGCCATGTCTGACGGAATGAAGGTCGCAGTAATCGGCGGCGGCACGATGGGCAACGGAATCGCCCACGTCTTCGCCCAAAGCGGTTTCGATGTGGCACTGGTTGATGTGAGCAAGGAGATGCTCGATAAGGCACTCGCTACCATCGACAAGAACATGAGCCGCCAGGTCAAGAAGGAGATCATCGACGAGGCGACGAAAGAGGCGGCGCTCAAACGTATCGCTACATCCACCGATCTCAAGGCGGCCAGGGACTGCGAGCTCGTCGTCGAGGCGGTGCCCGAGAACGAGGATCTCAAGGCCGACATATACAAGCAGCTCGACGATATCGCGCCCGATAGCGCCATCCTCGCCAGCAATACGAGCTCCATCCCGATCACGCGCCTCGCCGCCAACACCGACCGCCCGGACCAGGTCATCGGAATGCACTTCATGAACCCCGTGCCGATGATGCAGCTGGTCGAGGTCGTGCGCGGCCTGGCGACCTCGGACGCGACGGCCGATACCGTCGTCAAGCTGGCCGGCGACCTCGGCAAGACACCCATCGTCGTGAATGACTCGCCCGGCTTCGTCAGCAACCGTGTGCTCATGCCGATGATCAACGAGGCGGCCTATTGTCTCTACGAGGGCGTCGGCACCGCCGAGGCCATCGACGGGGTCATGAAGCTCGGCATGAACCACCCGCTCGGGCCCCTGGCTCTGGCCGACCTGATCGGGCTGGACGTCTGCCTCTTCATCCTCGAGGTATTGCACAACGATCTCGGTGAAGACAAGTATCGTCCTTGCCCGCTATTGCGGAAGCACGTGGACGCCGGCTGGCTGGGCCGCAAGTCGGGCCGCGGCTTCTTCGACTACTCCAAGTGAGGGGTGCAGCGAGCTACAGCGATCACCGATCACTGATCACTGATCACTGATTACTGATTACTGATTACTGACTACTTCCGCCACCAGATGAAACGCGACTACACACTGAACGAGGACCAAGAGCAGATCCGGCAGCTCGCCCGCGAGTTCGCCGAGAACGAGTTGCGCCCGCGCTCGGTGGAGTGGGATCGCAACCAGGCGTTCCACTCCGAGGTCATGCCGCTGCTGGGTGAGCTCGGGTTCTTCGGTATCCTGCTGCCGGAGGAGTACGGCGGCCTCGACCTGGGCATGCTCAGCTACTTGGTCGCGCTCGAGCAGATCGCCTGGGGCGACGCCTCGGTGGCGATCACGGTCTCGGTCCACAACTCGTTGCCGACCCAGATGATCCTCAAGTACGGCAGCGAGGAGCAGAAGCGGAAGTGGCTGCCGCCGATGGCGCGCGGCGAAGCGCTGGGCGCTTTCGCGCTCAGCGAGGCCGATGCCGGGAGCGACGCGGCCAGCCTGAAGGCGCGGGCGGTTCGCGACGGCGACGGCTGGATCTTGAACGGCGAGAAGATGTGGGTCACGAACGGCGGCGCTGCCCAGGTCGTCCTCGCCATGGTGCGGACCGATGAGCCCGGCGAGCGACGCGGCCCGCGCGGGATCGGCGCCTTCGTCATCCCTACCGACACGCCGGGCTACATCGTCGGTAAGAAGGAGGACAAGACGGGTCTGCGCGGCTCGGAGACCGTCTCCATCGCCTTCAAGGATATGCGGCTCGGTCCCGAAGCCTTGCTGGGCGACCCGGCCAAGGGGTTCATCTACGCCCTGTCCAGCCTCGAGGGCGGCCGGCTCGGTGTGGGCGCCCAAGCCCTCGGCATCGCCCAGGCCGCTTTCGATCACACCATCGAGTATGCCGGGCAGCGGAGGCAGTTCGGCAAACCGATCAAGGACTTCCAGGGGTTGGGCTTCAAGATCGCCGACATGTCGACGCGCATCGAGGCGTCCCGCGGGCTGCTCTACCGCGCGGCCCGCGCCTGGGACGCCGGCCGCAGCGATATGCGGCTCTCCAGCATGACCAAGCTCTACGCCAGCGAGACCGCCGTCTGGGTGACCTCGCAGGCCATCAATATCTTCGGCGGCTACGGCTTCACCAGGGAGTATCCGGTGGAGAAGCTGTTCCGCGACGCCAAGGTGACGGAGATCTACGAGGGGACCAGCGAGATTCAGCGCCTGGTCATTATTCGGACGCTGTATCGGGAGAAGGCAACAGAGTCGTAGGTTGGGGACCAACCGAGCGTTGAAATAGAAAGACGAGGTGCGAAGATGGAAGTCTTCAAGGGCATGGATAAGTACAATCACGAGCAGGTCGTCTTCTACCGTGAGCCCTCCATCGGCTACCTGGGGATCATCGCGATCCACGACACCACACTGGGCCCGGCTCTCGGCGGCACCCGTTTCTGGAACTACAAGTCGGAGGATGAGGCGCTCACCGATGTGCTGCGTCTCTCCCTCGGCATGACCTACAAGGCGGCGGTCGCCGGCCTCAACTTGGGCGGCGGCAAGTCGGTGATCATCGGCGACCCGAACAATCCACGGCGCGAGATGATCTTCCGGGCGCATGGCCGCGCCGTCGAGACGCTCAAGGGTCGCTACATCACGGCCGAGGACGTCGGCACCTCCGTGGAAGACATGGACTACGTCCAGATGGAGACCCAGCACGTCGTCGGTATCGCCGGCCGCTCCGGCGACCCGTCCCCCGTTACCGCCTACGGGACCTACCGCGGCATGAAGGCCTGCGCCCTCGAAAAATACGGCGACGACTCGCTGAAGGGGAAAACCGTCGCCGTCCAGGGGGTCGGCCACGTCGGCTACTACCTGTGCGAGAACTTGGCCGCTGAGGGTACTAAGCTCATCGTGACCGATATCGCCGAGGACAAAGTGGCTCGCTGCGTCGAGGACTTCGGCGCCCAGGCCGTCAAACCGGACGCGATCTACGGCGTCGATGCTGAGATCTTCGCGCCCTGCGCCCTCGGCGCGATCGTCAACAGCGACACCATCCCACAGCTCAAGTGCGATATCATCGCCGGCGCCGCCAACAACCAGCTCGCCACTTACGAAGACGGTAAGGCCGTACAGGAGCGCGGCATACTCTACGCGCCCGACTATGTGATCAACGCCGGCGGCTTGATCAACGTCTACTCCGAGCTGGCCGACTGGTCCACCGACCGCTCGAAGCGCAAAGCCGGCGAAATCTACCAGACGCTGCTCGAGGTGTTCGAGCTGGCCCGCGAGGAAAAGCTGACCACCGGCGAAGCGGCGGACCGCATCGCCGAGCGCCGCATCGAGCGAGTCGGGCAGTTGCACAGGTCGAGGATCTGCTGACGGTGGGCAGTAGGCAGTGGGCGGTGTGGGGGTAGCCCCAGCTACGATCCCACCGCCTACCGCCCACCGCCGCACCGGACTTTCGGGACGCTGGAGAGGCAGGAAGGGATGAACTTAGAGTCGGTCGACCGCGACATCTACGACGCGATCCTCAGCGAAACGCGCCGCCAGGGTGAGGGATTGGAGCTCATCGCCAGTGAGAACTTCGTTTCGCCGGCCGTGCTCGAGGCGATGGGCTCGGTGTTCACCAACAAGTACGCCGAGGGCTATCCCGGCAAGCGCTACTACGGCGGTTGCGAGTTCGCCGATGTCGTCGAGGAGTTGGCCCGCAGTCGCGCCTGCCAGTTGTTCGGCGCCGACCGCGCCAACGCGCAGCCGCACGCCGGTGCCCAGGCGAACATGGGCGTCTACTTCGCCCTGCTCGAGCCGGATGACACGATCCTTGGCATGAACCTCTCGCACGGCGGCCATCTGACCCACGGCTCGCCGGTCAACTTCAGCGGTGTGCTCTACGACGTGGTCGCCTACGGCGTACGCCAGGACAACCAGCAGATCGACTACGATCAGGTCCGCGACCTGGCGAAACAGCACAGGCCGAAGCTCATCGTCGCGGGCGCCAGCGCTTACCCGCGCACCATCGACTTCGCGATCTTCGCCGATATCGCCGCCGAGGTAGACGCGCGCTTTATGGTCGACATGGCACACATCGCGGGGCTGATCGCCGCCAACCTGCATCCGTCACCGATCCCGCACGCCGACGCCGTGACCACCACCACGCACAAGACGCTGCGCGGCCCGCGCGGCGGCCTCATCCTCTGTAAGGAAGAGCACGCGAAGGCCATCGACAAAAGTGTCTTCCCGGGCATGCAGGGCGGCCCGCTGGTCCACGTCATCGCCGCCAAAGCCGTCGCACTAAAGGAGGCGATGAGCGACGAGTTCGTGGAGTACTCGCGCCAGGTCATCGCCAATGCGCAGGCCCTCGGCGAAACGCTCGCCGAGCGGGGGTACCAGCTCGTCGCCGGTGGCACCGACACGCACCTGCTGCTGGTCGACCTCCGGGATCGCGACCTGACCGGCAAGGAGGCGGAAGAAGCGCTGGGCCGCGCCGATATCACAGTGAACAAGAACACCGTCCCGTTCGAGACCCGCTCGCCGTTCGTGACCTCGGGGATCAGGATCGGGACGCCGGCGCTCACGACCCGGGGGATGGGCGCGGCGGAGATGCGGCAGATCGGCGGCTGGATCGACGAGATCCTCCAGGCGCCGGGCGACGAGGCCGTCGCTGCGCGCATCCGCGACGAGGTCCGCGTCCTCTGCCGCGCCTTCCCGCTCTACGAGGAGTGGGTGGAAGGCACCTTCACGCGGCCCGCCGGGCTGGGAAGGAACGACAAGGACTAGTGGGGTCGTTAAGAATACGAGGATTGCGGGCACGGGCGCCGCTCCGAAACGGGCTGGCGAGGCCGATCCCGGTGCCCTTGACGGGGCCGTCAACCCGCGAGAGCTTGTACGGGGTATAGCAACGCGGAGTGTGAGGTAGCGGGCGATGACAGGAGCAACGGCAGCGATTCTGGGATTGGTCCCAGAAGGGACGGGAGGGGCTGAATGGTAGGGCAGAACCTGCTGGCCAAGCTCCGGGAGCAGAACCCGCGCTATTCGGACACCGCCTACCTGTTTGTCCTTTCCGCTCTACAGCACGCCATCGAGAAGCTGGACGAGCCGCGCCATATCACGGGCCAGGAGTTGGCCGAGGGGGTCCGGGACCTGGCGATCAAGCGGTTCGGCCCCATGGCCCGCACCGTGCTCGAGCACTGGGGCATCCACTCCACTGCCGACATCGGGGCCATCGTCTACGCGCTGATCGATTGTCACGTGCTCATCAAGCAGGAGAGCGACAGCCGCGAGGATTTCCAGGACGTCTTCAACTTCGACGAAGCCTTCGATCGCAACTATCCTTGGGGCAGGGTCGAGCGGCGCTAGCCGACCCGGGGCCCGGCCATCGATCGTGATGGCCATGCCTGGTTAGGGAGGGGGATGGAGTCTAATGGATCGCGAGCGAGAGTTCCCCGTTTGCAGAAAGTGCGAGGCAGGGTCGATGGTGCCACTGTCCGACTACGGACGCGAAGGCGCGCCCATCCTGTACAAGGCCTGGGTTTGCAGTAACCCGGATTGCGGCTTCAACATCCGCATCGACAACGGCGAGATAAGCTTCGGCCGTCAGATCCAGCATTCCTTCAAGTAGCCGGACCACGAGTCCGGTGATTCGATGAGCGATCTCTACGGCGTCGAACGTCTGCCGCTCCCGCGTGCCCACGAGATGGCCGAGATCGATCGGCGGGCCCGGGCGGAGCACGACGTCCCCGAGCGCTTGCTGATGGAGAGTGCCGGCCGGGCGATCGCACTGTGCCTGCAGCACTTCTACCCCGACGGTAGGGTCGCTGCCGCGGTCGGCAGCGGCCACAACGGCGGCGACGCCTACATCGCGCTCCGCGTGCTGCGCAGCTGGGGTCGGGGGGTCCTCGCGGTCCAGGCCGGCAGCCAGCCTCCCGACCCCGTGCTCGCCCACCGCTGGGACGTGCCCGTGCTACCGGCGGAGAAGGCCGCCAGCGCCTTCAACTCCGCCGCGGTCCTCCTCGATGGCGTGCTGGGCACCGGGACCACCGGGGTGCCTCACGATCGGGCCGCCAAGATCATCGACGCGATGAACACCAGCAGCGCGGTCCGCGTCGCAGTCGATGGGCCCTCGGGGATGGACTTCAGCTCCGGCGCCGTGCCCGGCGCCTGCGTCTACGCCCATCTGACCGTCACACTCGGCTTCCCGAAGCTCGGCCTGCTCTTCCAGCCGGCGCGCGGTCGCTGCGGCCGCATCGTCGTCGCCGAGATCGGCTTCCAGCCGGTGCGCGACGACGAGGTCGGCGCCTGTGTGATCACACCCGCCTGGGCCCAGGCCCACCTGCCGCGCCGCGCGCCTGACGCGCACAAGGGCGACGCCGGTTACCTGCTGATCGCCGCGGGCCGCAAGGGGATGGCCGGCGCCGGCGTGCTGGCGGCACGCGGCGCGCTGGCGCTGGGCGCCGGGATCGTGAAGATCGCGTCCGACGATGCCAACCGTGAGATCTATCAGGCCGCAGTGCCCGAGGCGATCTTCGTCGACATCGATGATCCCGCCGCCGTCGCCGAGGCCGGCGCCTGGGCCCACGCCTGCGTGGTCGGCTGTGGGTTCGGCCAGGACGCCGTCGCCGCCACGCGACTCGAGCGCGTCCTCGAGGCCACCGGCGCGCTGCCCACCCTCATCGACGCCGATGGGCTCAACATCCTCGCCGGCCGGCCCGGCGACCTGACCGAACTGGGCAAGACCCGGCCCACCGCCATCACGCCACACCCCGGCGAGATGGCACGCCTGATGGGGGTACCGACTGGCGAGGCACGCGCCGATCCCGTCGCCGTCGCCAGCGCCGCCGCCCGCCAGTTGCGCGCCGCCGTCCTCTTCAAGGGCGCGCCCTCCGTCGTCGCCCTCAGCCACGAGCCGGTCCTCGTCACCTCGGCCGGCTCCTCGGCCGCCGCGTCCGGCGGCTCCGGCGATGTCCTCTCCGGCGCCTGCGGCGCCATGCTCGCCGCGCGCCTGCCCCGCCGCGAGGCCCTCGCCGTCGCGCTCTTCTATTGCGGCCGCGCCGCTCAGCTCGGGCCGCCGATGGGCCGCAGCTCCCTGGAGCTCGTGGATAGTCTGCCGCTGGCGCTGGAGAACCCCGGCGCCGGCAAGCCACCGCTCCCCTTCATCATATTCGACCAACCGCCACCACGGTGAGCTCGATACCGCTCGGCCCGGGCGCCGAATTCGACATCATTCGCCGCATTCTGAAGGATGCAGCGCCGCCGGGGCCCGAGGTCGCACTCGCCACCGGTGACGACTGCGCCCTGCTCCGCGCCGAGGACTACCGCTACCTGGCCGTCACCGTCGATCTCACCGTCGAGGGCGCCCACTTCCTCCCCGATTGGGGGACGCCCGAGCTCGTGGGCGGTCGCGCCGTTCGTGTGTCCGTCTCCGACCTGGCGGCCGTCGCCGCCGAGCCGGTCGGCGTGCTGGTGGCGCTCAACGTGCCCGGTTCCGGCGAGGCCGCCCTGGCGGAGCAGGTGGCCGCCGGCTGCCTGACCGCGGCCACGGCGCTGGGTGCGCCGCTGATCGGCGGTGACCTCTCCCGCGGCGGCAGCGCACTCGCCCTCGATGTGACGGCGCTCGGTCTCGTCGAGCGGCCACTCCTGAGAAGCGGCGCCCGGCCGGGCGACGAGCTGTGGGTGACCGGCCAGCTCGGCGCGGCGGCGGCCGCCGTCGGCGCCTGGGGGAGCGGCGACCCGTTACCCGAGCTGTGGTTCGAGCGATTCTGGCGTCCGCAGCCGCGGCTGGTGGAGGCGCGCTGGCTCGTCGAGCGCGGTGCGTCGGGCGGGATCGATCTGTCCGACGGACTGGTCGCCGACGCCGGCCACGTCGCGGCGGCGTCTCATCTGCGGATCGACATCGAATGGGAGGCGGTTCCCGCCGCCCTCGACGTCCAGCCCGAGCTCGCTCTCTCCGGCGGCGAAGACTATGAATTGCTCGTTTCGGCGCCCGATGGCATATTTGGCGCGGAGCAAGTCTCCGAATTCGAGCGGACATTCGGCATCCCCCTGACCCGCGTAGGCCGAGCCGTCACCGGTTCCGGCGTGCGGGTTTTTCGTGCCGGGGAGGAGGTAGACGTCGATTCGTCGGGCCACGACCATTTCCGGGCCGGATAGCGGACCATGATTCGGTCTATCTGGGTATCGCTCGTCGGCGTATCGCTCCTGCTGACCCTCGGCAGCCTGGGGGCGGTGGGCGCCTACTTGCGGATGCCTAGCGGCTATTACCAGTGGGCCTACCGCGCCTTCAGTCGGGCGATGCTCTGGAGCGGCGGCACTCCGGTGCGCGTCATCGGCCTCGAGAACATCGATCGCCAGAACCCGCAGGTCATCGCCTCCAACCACCAGTCGATGTGGGACATCTGGGCGCTGGCCGCCAACATCCCAGTCGCCTATCACTTCGTCGCCAAGAAGGAGCTTCAGAGGATCCCCATCTTCGGGCGCGCCGTCACCGCCGGCGGCAACGTCTTTATCGATCGCGGTAACTGGCCGGCAGCCGTCCAATCGCTCAAGCTCGCCGGGCGCCGACTCAGGGAAGCGGGCAGCACCGCCGTCGTCTTCCCCGAAGGCACCCGCTCGCTGACCGGCGACCTGCAGCGCTTCAAGAAGGGGCCCTTCGTCATGGCCATCGAGGCGGGGGTTCCCATCGTGCCCGTCGTCGTCGATGGGACGTTCGAGATACTGCCCAAGCGCGGATTCCGCCTGCGCCCCCAGCCCGTTACCGTTCGCTTCGGCGAGCCCATCGACGCGTCGCGCTATTCGCACGACGACCGCGACGCCCTCATCGCTCGCGTCCACGCCACCATGGCCGAAATGCTCGGCCAGCTCAGGGCGCCCGCGGGCTACAGCGGGCCGAAAAGGCTGACCCAGCACGTCGCATGAGCTGACGATACATGAGTGACAGAACATGGCCGAGATAGCACAGGTTCGCGCACGTGAGATCCTCGATTCCCGGGGTAACCCGACCATCGAGGCGGACGTCATCCTCAGGAACGGTATCGTCGGCCGCGCCGCCGTACCCAGCGGCGCCTCCACCGGCGAACACGAAGCCATCGAGCTGCGCGACGGCGACGAACGCCGCTTCCGCGGCAGGGGCGTCCTCACCGCCGTCCAGAACGTCGAACAGGTCATCGGGCCCGCTATCAAGGGCGTCAACCCCGTCGACCAGGTCGGCCTCGATCGCGCCCTCATCGAGCTCGACGGCACGCCCAACAAGGCGAAGCTCGGCGCCAACGCCATACTCGCCGTCTCGCTCGCCGGCGCCCGCGCCGCCGCCGAAAGCCTGAACCTGCCCCTCTACCGGTACCTCGGCGGCCCGCTCTCGCGCGTGCTACCCGTCCCTCAGATGAACATCCTGAACGGCGGCGCCCACGCCAGCAACAACGTCGACATCCAGGAGTTCATGATCATGCCGATCGGAGCGTCCCGCTTCAGCACCGCGCTGCGCTGGGGCGCCGAGGTCTTCCAGGCACTCAAGGAGCTGCTCAAAGAGCGGGGACTCTCGGTGGCGGTCGGCGATGAGGGCGGCTTCGCCCCCGACCTCGACTCCAACGAGCAGGCGATCGAGTACGTGCTCGCCGCGATCCAGAACGCCGGCTACGAGCCCGGCAGCCAGATCGTACTCGCCCTCGACGTCGCCGCCTCCGAGCTGGGCCACGGAGGATCGTACTCCATCGGCGAAGACAAGGACCTCACCGCCAGCCAGCTCACCCAGATGTACAAGAGCTGGTGCGAGCGCTACCCGATCCGCTCCATCGAGGACGGACTCGGCGAAGACGACTGGGACGGCTGGAAAGAGCTCACTGGCTGGCTCGGCGGCCAGGTCCAGCTGGTCGGCGACGACATTTTCGTCACCAACACCGAGCGGCTGCTCCGCGGCATCGCCGCCGACGTCGCCAACTCGATACTGGTCAAGGTCAACCAGATCGGCACGCTGACCGAGACGCTCAAGGCGATCGAGCTGGCCCGCACTGCCGGCTACACCGCCGTCATCTCGCACCGCTCCGGCGAAACCGAGGACACCTTCATCGCCGACCTGGCGGTCGCCACCGCCGTCGGCCAGATCAAGACCGGCAGCCTCTCGCGCTCCGACCGCACCGCGAAGTACAACCGACTGCTTCGGATTGAGGAGGAGCTGGGCGAAAGAGCGGAGTACGGGTCCAAACAACTATTGGTGAAGGGCTGGCTGAAGTAGTCACTCTCCATCGCCATCGCCATCGATGGC
>JASFTY010000100.1:0-10612 GCA_050050535.1 Gemmatimonadales bacterium
GCCCGTACCTGTCTCGCCGGTGATCAGCACCGTCGAATCGGTGCCCGCCACCTTCTCGATGGCCTCGTAGACCGACTTCATCGGCGCCGCCGTACCGACGATTTCCCCATAGCCCTGGATCGTCTCCAGCTCCTGCTGCAGATAGACCATCTCCTCGTGCAGCCGCTTGAGCTCGGCTTCCCAGCGCATCCGGTCGTTGATGTCGCGCAGGATTATGGCGTAGAGCCGCTGCTCGCCGACCTCCACCAGCGACACCGTCGCCTCCACCGGTACGCTCCCGCCGTCCGCCCGCAGCGCCGTCAGTCCCTCGGGTGACCACAGGTAGCAGTATCGGCTCTCCGCGCGCTGGACCGCCCTCACACACTGATCGAGCACCGCCCTCGAGTCGACGCACAGGAAATCGCGAAACGAGCTACCGAGAGCATCGGCGGCCTGGCAATTGAAGATCCGCTCCGCCGCCTGGTTGAACGTCGTGATACGAAGCTCGGAATCGACGATGACAATCGCATCCATCGCCGACCTGAAGATCGCGGCGAACCGCTCCTCGCTCGCCCGCAGCGCCGCCTCCGCTTCCTTGCGCTCGCTAATGTCGTGGGCGAGCGCGACCCAGACCTTACGGCCGGCCTCGTCCAAAAGCCCGACCCGCACCTCCACCGGAAAGCTCGTGCCGTCCTTGCGTACGTGGCGCGCCTCGACCGACAGTGCCTCTCCAGGTCCCAGCTGTCCGAGCACCTCGCTCACTTCCTCGGCCGTACGGTCCGCAAACTCGGAGACGCCCATGCCAAGCAACTCGCTACGATCATAGCCCAGGCTCTCGCAGGCTCGCCGATTCACGTCCTGCACACGCCCCTCAGCATCGATCACGAAGAAGGCAGCCGCCGCGTGCTCGACCAGCGTACGAAAACGCGCCTCACTCCGCTGCAGGGCCGCCTCCGCCCGCTTACGATCCGTGATGTCCAGCAGGAAGGCGATCGTATAGTCGATCCTATCTCCCGCGTCCCGCTCCGCGATCGCCGCGAGCAGCAGGTCCAGCACCTCACCGCTCTTCTTCACGAACTGAACTTCAACATCCCTGGCAAGCCCCGTCTCCCGGAACGCCGGGAAGTGCCTCTCCCGCGCCTCCCGCCGCGACGACTCGGTCATGAAGTCCGTAACCTTCCGCCCCAACACCTCATCCCGCTCGTAGCCCAATACCCGCAGCCAGTGCTCGTTGACGCTGACCAGCTCCCAGCGCTCGTTCAGAGAATGGATCATCACCGGCGAGTTCTCGAAGAACACCCGGTACAACCTCTCGCTCCGACGCAGTACGTCCTCCACCCGAGCCTGCCTGCGGTAGTCGTCTCCCACCGCGCTCGATGCCGCGCCCACGCCCTCCTGCTCTTCCGGCCTCTGCTCCCGCGCCATCATCCTTCGCCTCTCAGGAACTCCCGCTCGACCTGCCCCTGCCAGCGACGAGAGCGCCAGGTACAGCCGCCCCAGCGACCGGCCCCCGCATCGCCCTCGCCTCTTCTGTGGGTGACCGGAAGATATCCCAGCGGCCGGGGACTTGGAACAGGGGCGCTGTAGGCGTTGCCGGCCAAGCCGGCAGACCCGCCGAGACTTGTAAGAAGGACCACGCCTTTGCCGCCGCCCCCGGGGGTCCGAGCCCGCAAGTCCTTGTCATTCAGCCAACGAGACCTAACTTAGTACGACCCCTCCGTTGCCGTTGCCCTAACGCGGACAGTCGAGGAGGCCAATGGGAGATCAGGGCCGCGGTAGTTGGCGCCGCAGTATCAACAAGTACGTAGGCTTGGTCACAGCCATCATAGGCATGGCCATCGTCCTGAGCAGCTTCCTGTTCTTGAGCAATCTGTTCGCCTGGTACGCCACGATCATGATCGGGCTGCTGATCGTGCTGGCGGGCTTTCTTTACGGCGCACACCCGTTCCTCACCAGCGAGCGTCGCTATTTTGCTCTCCGCGAGGAGGTTGACCGGTTCATCATCCTCGTCCGCAAGCTCAACGCGGCGGCGATAGCGGCGGGCGGCGGCGGGGAGTTCGAGCAGGTAAAGGCGGAGATGCTCAAGTCGGTGGAACGGATGGCTGAGCTGGCCGGCAAGGAGGGCGACGGCTCGCGGGTCGCTACCTAGGCGGCCGACCCTCTCTCAGCCCACCCGTCGGGCCGACAGCTTGGGTTCCGACCACCAATATTGTGGCGGTTGCCCCAACACGGGGCTCCAGGCGAAGTTGCCCTTGCTTCAACGGCCCTACTCATCACAGTAGCTCTTCAGCGGCGCGGTCCAGACCGCGGTAGCCGAGTGCGGCACCACGGCCGCCGACACGGAGAGAGCATGATGCATGCCCCGGAGCAGACCCGCAGACGGCACGTCACTGCACTACTCGTCCTGCTGCGGCAGGCGCGGCAGACGTTCGAGCGCTTTCCACTCCCTATCCTATCGGCGCTCGTCGCCGCCCTCGCCGTGCACTTCGTGATCGAGTTCGATTTCGGCGCCGACCGCGCCGCCCTTGCCCTGTGGCCCGTCATCATGACGGCGATCCTCGGCATCCCGTTCTTCTATGCCCTGCGCGTCCTCGCGGAGAGCCGGGGATGGCCCAGGAGGCTGCGGCAAGGGGTCGCGCTGGCCGGATTGACCGCACTCGTGGTCTACTACCTGGTCCTGCCGACCCCGGTCAAAGGCGCCGACGTCGTCTCCTATATGCTGCTGCTCGCCGCGGTCGTGCTGGCGACCTCGTTCTTGCCGTTCGTCGGGCGCGCCGGGGAAGAGAATGGCTTCTGGCAGTACAACAGGGTGTTGTTCCTGAGGGTGGCAACGGCGGTGCTCTATTCCGCCGTCCTTTACGTCGGCCTGGCACTCGCGCTCATGGCCTGCGACGCGCTGCTCGGTTTCGACATAGCGGAAGAGACCTACGTTCAGCTCTGGTACTGGATCGTCCTGGTCTACAGCGCCTGGTTCTTCCTGGCGGGCATCCCACGAGACATACGGGGTCTGCAGCGTGTAACGGACTACCCGACAGCCCTGCGTATCTTCGCCCAGTACGTGCTCATCCCGCTGGTCGTAGTGTACATGATCATCCTCTACGCGTACATGGCGAAGATCATCGTTCAGTGGGATCTGCCCAAGGGCTGGGTCGGTTATCCGGTGATCGGCGTGTCGCTGGCGGGGATGCTGGCACTCCTGCTTGTCCATCCCATCCGGAACAATCCGGAGAGCAGGTGGGTCGTCCCGTACGCGAAGCTCTTCTACTGGGCGTTCTACCCTCTGATCGTCTTGATCTCCGTCGCCATAGTCACCCGGATCTCCGACTATGGGGTAACCGAGAACCGCTACCTGGTAGTGGTGGCGACGGCCTGGTTGCTGGGCATAGCCCTTTACTTCAGTTTCCGGCGCCAGGCGGACATCAGGATCATACCGATCTCGCTGTGCATCGTCTCCGCACTCGCCGCCTTCGGACCCTGGGGGGCGACCGCCTTCGCACGGCGCAGCCAGCTGGATCGTCTGAGGGAGATCCTGACCGCCGAGGCGGTGATGGTCGACGGGAAGCTCGACCGGATGACGAAGCCTCTCCCCTTCGAGCGCAAGAAGGAGATCAACAACATCGTCCAGTACATCATCGGGTACCACGGCGGGAACCGGATCCGCGATTGGTACGCTGATCCCGCAAACCTACCCGACGAGCTGACGCCGCAGGCCGCCATGCGGGAGATGGGCGTCGGCTATATCAGCCGCCGGCATCTGCAGCCGGAAGGGTACGCTATCGACTCACCGGTCCCGAACCCGGTCGCAGTCGCGGGCTTCGACTACGTCTACAACCTCGATCGCTCCTTCGCCGATACGACCAGCTGGTCCGTGATGCTGGACGCGGCAAACGAGCTCTCGATCGAGGGCACCACCCTGCAGCTCGCGAGGCCCGGCGACCCGGCTGGTACCCTGCGCGCCGACCTCGCCCCGACGCTCATCGCGGCGCGACTCAGCCAGGAGCGCGACGAAACTGTCCTCGAGACCGAGAACGAACGGTATCGGCTGCTCATGTACGTTCGCTTCGCCAGGGGGGGCGGCGAAGCCGATTCCATAACAGTGGAGAGACTGGAGGCGACGATCCTCGTCAGGGTCAAGTAGCCACGGCTGCGGCGGCCTTCGCGGCAAGGTCGCCTCGCGCCTGCCTCCGTGCCATTACCTCCTGCCGACGGCCCAGCCAGTAGCCCACGGCGAGCCAGACGGCGCAGACCGGCACCGCCAGGAAGGCGAGCGCCGACATGCCGACGCCGAACCACAACATCGCGCCGTAGAACCAGGCGCCCACCTGATCGCCGCCCCGGTAGACGAAGGTATCGATGATGTTCTTCGCCTTGTACCTCTCCTCGCGGCTGACCACCGTGTACAGGACCTCCCGCGTCGGCCGTGCCACCGCGTAGTTGCTGGCGCGGCGCAACGTCTGAAACACCACCAGCACACCGAGGAACGGCCACAGACCCAGTCCGCTGAAACCCACCACGCAACTCGCGGGCAGAATCGTCAACGTCACCGCAACGCCCAGCCACTTGATAAACCGACCCGTGAGAAACGCTTGCGTGAAGATCGCCAGAACGTTCACCGCCAGATCGATCTTGGCGAGGAACGCCGTGCGCGCCAACCGGTCAGTCATCGTCACTTCGATGATCGCCGTCTGCTGGAAGAAGAGGAAGGTGGCGGCGATCGTGTAGAGCAGCATGTAGGTGCAGATGCCCAGCAGGTATGGGGAACGGAGGACCTGCGCGAAGCCCGCCAGCGACCCTCCGCCGATCGGCTCCTCAGGCGACGCCTCGACCGCCGCCGCATAGCCGCGCCCCGGCTCCGTCTCCGGCAAACCACCCACCCGGATCCCCGACTCCGACGGCGGCGACCGACCACCGGCCGCCGACCGCCTCGATAGGGCGTGGACGCACCATACGGCAAACTCGAGCAGCACGACGGAGATGAGGATCAGGTAGACCGGCCCGATCAGCTCCACCAGGCCTGCGGTCGTCGCCGCACCCACGATCGCTCCCAGCGTCCCCCCCATCGCCATGAACCCGAACATCCGCTTCCCCTGCTCGTTGCGGAAGATGTCGGCCATGAACGCCCAGAAGACCGAGACCACGAACAGGTTGAAGACGCTGACCCACCAGTAGAAGGCGCGACCGATCCAGATGTCCGCGCTCTCCGGCGCCCACTTCAGAAGCGCGAAAAAGACGAGCAGGTTAGCCGCGAAAAAACGGTAAGTGATCGACACGAACCGCTTCCGCGGCAGTCTCGATACCAGCGCGGCGAACGGTGGGTGGGCCAGCAGCATCAGGATCAGCGTGCCGGTGAACAGGAACGGCAACGTCCGTGCCCCACTGAACACCGCCACCTCGTCCCGGATCGGACGCAGGATGTAGTAGCTGGCGAGGATGAAGAAGTAGTAGGCGCACGACAGAACCAGCGCGCCTACCTCCTCGGACCTCACATCGACCGCCCGTTGTAGGAGCCGCGTGACAAGCTCCGGTCTAGCTTGTGCCAACGATGCTGTGCTCGGTTCTGTAGTGATCGGTGATCGGTAATCAGTAATCGGTAGTCAGTGATCAGTAATCAGTGATCGGTGATAACTCGTGTCTTCCGGCAAGGCAACGTCTGTTCCTGACTACTGATCACTGATTACTGGTTACCGATTACTGATCACCACCCTCGCGCCCGTGCCACGCGGCGAGAACTTCGACCTCACGCTCCGGCGCCAGCCCCGCCCGCGGCTGCGCCCGCCGCTCCTCCGGCAACGTCTTCCACCAATCGAGGGTGTCCTTGGCGGTCAGAGCCAGGGGCCGATACTTGAGCCCCGCAGCGACGGCCCGCGAGTTGTCGAAAGCGCTGAACCCCTCCATACCCTCACGCGGCGGAATCCACGCCGGCATGTGTCCCCACGGCGATACCTCGTGCTCGGCGAGGAAGTCGGCGTTCACCCAGGTGAAGGAGATCTCGTTGCTGACAACGGCCCGTATGCCGTAGAGCAACTCGGCCATACTGAGCGGTGACAGCGGACCGACCGCGCTGTAGGTGCCGAGCGTGCGCTGCTCGAGCAGACGGACCTCGAACTCGGCCAGGTCGCGAGCGTCTATGTACTGCGTCGGGTCCGTCGGCTCTCCCGGCGCCATCACCTCTCCGCCGCGGTCGATCCGTACCGGCCAGTAGGTCCAGCGGTCCGAACGGTCGCTGGGGCCCACAATCAGGTGCGGCCGAACGATGATAGCGCCGTCGGGGAACGCGTCGCGAGTCTCCTGCTCGCACAACGCTTTGAGCGCTCCGTACGTCTCGCCGGTGACCTCCTCGATCGTCGGGTCGTCGATCGTCGCCACCGGATCGTCCTCGGTGATCCCGATCTTGCTGTTGTCGGCGTGCACCGAGAGCGACGATACGAACAGATAGACATCCGCCGAGTCCTTCAGTAGTGCCGTCGTCTGCCTGACCCAGCGGGGAATCGACGCCGAGTTGTCGACTACCGCATCCCACTCGCGACCCTCGAGCGCCTCGATATCATTATCCCGGTCGCCTATCAGTCGCTCGGTCCGAGCGATGAGGTCCTGATGCACCGTCGGCTCAGTCTGCCCACGGTTGAAGATCGTCACCTCGTGGCCGCGGGCCCGAGCGTAGTGGACCAGATGCGGACCGCTGATCCCGGTACCGCCCAGTATGAGGATGCGCAGCGGTCTCTCCGCCCGCGGCACCTCCCGCTCCTGCGTACACGCACCACCCACCAGCCCGAGGCCGAGGGCGCCGCCGGCAGCCGCCGTCACCTGCAGGAACTCCCTTCTCGTTGCACTCATCGAGCCCCCTTATCTGGACCGTCCTCCACTCTCCATCTCCCTCTCCATCCCCATCGCCATCGCCATCGCCATCGACCCCCCTCCTCGGAAGACGATGGGAATGGCGTAGGCGATGGCGATAAAGACGACAAAAGTCCAGGCAAACTAGCGACCCGCGGCGCCTGCTGCCAGGCAGCCACGGGTCAGCGCAGTATTGCGATGCCGTTTCGAAGCGCTAACCTAGAAACGTCCGAAACGACCGCTCAGATAGGAGGGACCCGTGCGACGACTGCCGCTGCTCGGCGTTACATTCGCTCTCGTGTTTCCCGCACTCGCCGCCGCCCAGGACGCCAGGGTGGACGCGGCGGTCGAGCGCTATGCCGCCGAGATCATCGAGCTACGCCACCATTTCCACCAGCACCCGGAGCTCAGCAACAGGGAGTTCGAGACGGCGCGCATCGTGGCCGCCCACCTCGAGATGCTCGGCTTGGACGAGATCCGAACCGGCGTCGCACACACCGGCGTCGTGGGCATCCTCGAGGGCGCACGACCCGGACCCGTCGTCGCCGTGCGCGCCGACATGGACGCACTGCCGGTGACCGAGGATACGCCCTACCCCTTCAAGTCGACCGTGCGCACGACCTATCTGGGTAAGGAGGTCGGCGTCAGCCACGCCTGCGGCCACGATGTCCATACGGCCATCCTGCTCGGCGTCGCCTCAGTGCTGACCTCGATGCGCGATGAGTTGCCCGGGACCGTGATGTTCATCTTTCAACCTGCCGAGGAAGGACCGCCGCCCGGCGAAGACGGCGGCGCCAGTCTCATGATCCGGGAGGGCGTGCTCGAGAACCCACAACCCGCCGCGATCTTCGCGCTGCACACCAACCCCGGCCTCGAGGTCGGCCACGTCGGGTACACCTCGGGTCCGATCTACGCCTCATCGGACCACTTCAGGATCACGATCCACGGCCAGCAGTCGCACGGCGCCGCGCCCCATCTCAGCGTCGACCCCATCGTCATGGCCTCGCAGGCGGTAAGCGCCTTCCAGACCATCCGTTCCCGCAACCTCTCGCCCCTCGAGCCCAGCGTCCTCTCCGTCGGCATCTTCAGAAGCGGAGAGCGCTTCAACATCATTCCCGCCGAGGTTTACATGGAAGGCACCGTCCGCGCCTATAACCCCGACGTGCAAGACACCATCGAGCACCGTATGGACGAGATCCTCGCCGGTATCACCCAGGCCGCCGGCGGCACCTACGAGTTCACCTACTCCCGCGGCGCCCCCCCGACCGTCAACGACGCCCAACTCGCCCAACGCGCAGCCCGCGTCATGGCCCGCGTCCTCGGTGACGAGAACGTGCACGTCCTCGAGCCCTTCATGGCCGCTGAGGATTTCGCCTTCTTCGCCAACCTCGTGCCCGGATTCTACTTCACTCTCGGCACCACCAAGCCCGGCACGACCTCCGGTTGGAATCACGCCCCCAACTTCATGGCCGACGATACCTCAGTGCCCGTCGGTATGCGCGTGATGGCCAACCTGCTGCTCGACTACCTCCGGGCCCCCGACGCGGCTCCCTAGCCGCTAGCGGGACCGCCCGGCTCCCCCAGCGCTCCGCACCAAGCCCCGGCCCACTGTCTATGCTGTGTCCATATGCACGAGCCGACAAAACCTTGACAATGGCCCCGCCCACCGCTACCTTCTTCGACAACTGTTAGACACGGCGCCCTTCTGGGCGACCCTGACCCGCCATCTCAGATCGGAGGCTACACCGAAATGAAAAGGATACCCTTCACGCTCGTTGCAGCGCTGCTGGGGCTGACGCTCGTCGCCACGGCCTGTGACGACGACGACGACGGAATGGGGCCGGGCCAGCTGCCCGATGCGACGGTCGCACTCCGCGTCGTGCACGCTTCGCCCGACGCGCCTGCGGTAGATATCTACGCCGAAGGGCTGGACCAGCCACTATTCTCGAGCGTCGCCTACGGTGAGGTGACCGACTACCTGATGGTGCCGGAGGGCACCTACAACATCCAGCTGCGCGGCGCGGGTGCCTTGCCGAGTAGCAACCCGGTTTACGAGACCGGCGACCTCATGGTCACCGAGGGTGACGTGATCACGGCGATCGCCACCGGATTCCTGGCCTCGCTGGAAGCCGAGGATGAGTTCCGGGTACTGCCCCTGTTCGAGGAGTTCGCCGATGCCGGGAACTCGGCTCGTGTTCGTATCGTCCATGCGTCGCCTGACGCCCCCACCGTGGCGGTCGATGTAGGCAACGATGGCACGCCCGAGATCGCTGCCCTCGATCGCTTCGCCGAGACGGGGCAAGCGGGTATCGAGTTGCCCGCCGGTGCTGCTTTGCAGATCGGCATCTGGGCCGGCAATCCGCTGGCGCGCGTGACGGCCTTCACCACGCCGGCGCTTCCTGCCGGCGGTGAGCTGTTCGTGATCGCCATCGGTTCGCTGGAGTCGCTGCCGCGCCAGGAGACGGGCTTCTCACTGCTCGCCGTCGGTAGCGAGGGAGCGATCGGACGGATCGGGCAGAATCCAGTCGTCTACGCGTTGCACGCAGGACCCGACGCGCCGGCGGTGGACATCTTTGCCGGTGCCCTGGAGCTCGTGGACAATCTATCGTTCGCCGAGCTGTCGGGCTCGATTCAGGTGCCGCCGGGCTCCTACACGTTGGACTTCTTCGGCTCGACAGCAGGGTCCACGCGTCCGGGCGGCGCTCCTGCCGCGTCGCTCGACACGCCGGCTCTGGAGGCCGGTCAGCGTTACCTGGCCGTCGCCACAGGCTTCCTCGCCCCAGAAATGGGTGAAGAGGCGTTCCGGCTCGCTGCGTTCCGTGACGATCTGGAACTCGTCAGCAGCACGGCGAGGGTGAGTGCGATCCATGCCTCGCCCGACGCGCCCGCTGTCGACATCGGTACCGTGAACGGCGGTCTGATCGATCAGGTCGTCTTCCAGAACGTCGCATATCCTGACGGCAAGCCCGAGACCGGCGCCGATATACCGGCCGCCGCTTTGACGCTTGGCGTGGCACAGACCGGTTCGGTGAACCCGGTCGCCACCTTCGACATCGTCACCGCTTCCGGCCTGCGCGCCTTTGCGGTGGCCGTCGGAGCTCTGGCTCCCGACAACGGCGAAGAGGGCTTCCGCCTCGTGCTGGTGAACACCACGGCGGCGCCCTGGACCGCGACTCCGGTTAACCCGAACTAACGTATTCCCCAAGGCGGGCGAGCGCGCAGTGGCGCCCCCCAGGCGCCGCGCTCGCCCCGCCACTTCTCTCAGAGATCTCCGTCCGGTTAGAAGCCCCGCAGGGCCGGCCTTGCGGCGGCACCAGCGGCCCCTCCATGCTTAGTTTCTCGGGCCCCGACTTCCCAGGACACCGTGACCTCTACAGGCGAGGCGGCCATGGAACGCAGAACCTTCTTGCGCACGGGATTGGCACTCGGAGCAGGAGTCGGAGCGGCGAGCGTCGGCGGAGCCGCGGTCCTGACCGACCCGGCCCGCGCTTTCACCTCGCGGTCCGACGGCCCATTCCTGCTCAACTCCAACGAGAACCCGCTGGGCCTCGCCCCCGACGCGCGGCGCGCTGTGATCGCCGGCATCGCCGAGGCCAACCGCTACCCCGACGGCCGCGGCGAGCTGATCAGAGAGCTGGCGGCGCTCAACGGGGTCAAGGAGGAGAACATCGTCTTGGGATGCGGCTCCACCGAGGTCCTGCAGATGGCGGTGCAGGCGCTGTCCGCGCCGGACGCCCGCCTGATCCTGCCCGACCCCACCTACGAGGACGTGCCCTGGTATTGCCAGCCGTTCACCTAC
>JASFTY010000101.1:0-10503 GCA_050050535.1 Gemmatimonadales bacterium
TACGCGAACAGACGTTCTGTTGCGGCGGCGGCGCCGGCCTGGGAACCGATGAGAACATGGAGATGAGGCTGCGCGGCGGCCTGCCCAGAGGCAACGCCGTCCGCTACGTGCAGGAGCGCCACGGCGTCAACCAACTCGCCGCGATGTGCGCCATCGACCGCGCGACGCTCCCGACGGTGTGCAACTACTGGGCGCCCGGCGTCGAGGTGACCGGCATCTGCGAGCTGGTGGCCAACGCGATGATCTTCAAGGGCGAAAAGCGACGCACGCACAACCTCCGCCTCGAACCGATCCCGGGCATGGCCGAGCTCGAAGAGCAGAGCGAGACCGTGGAGGTGGGCGCCGATGAGTGATCGAGCTAAGGTCCTCGGCGGCTTGGCCCTCTTCCTGGTCCTGCTCGCGTTTCCAATGTGGCAGACGCTCGGCACAGCGGGTGACAGCGCCCGCCCCGAGCTCGAGCTGCCCGAGGACGAGACAAGCTGCATCGAGGAGACCGAGTACATGAGCGCGCGCCACATGGAGCTCTTGAATCAGTGGCGCAACGCCGTGGTCCGTGAGGGCGAAACGGAATACACCTCGACATCCGGCGAAGTCTATACGATGAGCCTCACCGGGACCTGTATGGACTGTCACGACAACCGAGAGAGGTTCTGCACCCGGTGCCACGACTACGTCGACGTCGCACCGCGCTGCTGGGACTGCCACATCGAGCCCGAGGGATTCTGATAGATGAGCGAGGACCGACGCACGTTTCTGAAGGAGATCGGATTCGCGGCACTGGGACTAGGCTGCGGCTTCCCGCTCGTGCGCGCCTCTTTCGGGGCCACCCAGCACGGTACGAGTCAGCAGGCGGCCTCGGCGAGCCAGTGGGCCATGGTGGTCGACATCGAGAAGTGCCTGAACGAAGAGGTGCGCACCGCCTGCGCAGAGGCCTGCCATCGCGAGCACAACGTGCCCACGATCCCCGACCCGGATGACGAGATCGCCTGGATCTGGGACGAAGAGTACGGGCATGTGTTCCCCGACCAGGTCCACGAGCGCACGCCGCCCGACCTACGCCACATGCCGGTGCTCGTGCTGTGCAACCACTGCACCAATCCGCCCTGCGTGCGGGTTTGCCCCACCCAGGCCACCTGGAAGCGGGAGTCGGACGGCCTGGTCATGATGGACATGCATAGGTGCATCGGCTGCCGATACTGCATGGCCGCCTGCCCCTACGGGTCCAGGAGCTTCAACTGGAGAGATCCCCGCGGCTACGTCAGGACGGACGAGAGTGGCCAGCCGCTGTCCGACTTTCCCACCCGCAGCAAAGGCGTGGTGGAGAAGTGTAACTTCTGCGCGGAGCGCCTGCGCGAGGGGCGGCTGCCGGCTTGTGTGGAGGCTGCGAACGCGGTGCCGGGCGGCGAAGGTGCCTTGACCTTCGGGAACCTCGCCGACCCGGATTCGGAGGTCAACCGGCTTCTCGCCGAGAAGAACACCATCAGCAGGAGGGTCAACCTTGGGACCGGTCCCAACGTCTTCTACGTCGTCTAGAGTCGTTCGCGACGGATTCGGGAGACCGTAATGCTGCAGGACGCGTTCCGCGGAGGGCGGCGATACTGGATCCTTCTGGGGATCTGGGCGGTGCTGATCATCGTCGGCCTGGCCGCCTACGGCCGGCAGTTGAGCGAGGGTCTCTACATCACCGGGATGAGCCAGGACGTGACCTGGGGCCTCTACATATCGCAGTTCACCTTCCTCGTCGGGGTCGCGGCCTCGGCGGTGATGGTGGTCCTGCCCTACTACCTGCACGATTACAAGGCGTTCGGCAGGATGGTGATTCTGGGCGAGTTCCTGGCGGTCTCGGCAGTGCTGATGTGCGGCCTGTTCATCGTCGTCGACATGGGCCAGCCGGCGCGCGTCGCCAATATGATCCTGCACCCGTCGCCCAATTCGGTGATGTTCTGGGACATGCTGGTGCTCACCGGCTACCTGCTGCTCAATCTGGTCATCGGCGTAATGACCTTCGACGCCGAGCGGAAGGGAGCGCCGCCGGCCAATTGGGTGAAGCCGCTGATCTACCTGTCGATTCCTTGGGCGATCAGCATCCACACGGTCACCGCCTTCCTCTATTCGGGCCTCGAGGCCAGACCGTTCTGGATGACGGCCATCCTGGCGCCCCGATTCCTCGCCTCGGCCTTCGCCTCCGGCCCCAGCCTGCTCATCCTGCTGGCGCTCATCACACGACGTTTCACCCGGTTCGACCCCGGCTGGAAGGCGATTCAGGCGCTCGCCACCATCGTCGCCTACGCCATGGTGATCAACCTGTTCTTCGTGCTGGTCGAGCTGTTCACCGGCCTCTACAGCGATATGCCGCACCACCTCCACGCCTTCGAGTATCTCTTCCTCGGCCTGGAGGGGCGAGACGCTCTGGTGCCCTGGATGTGGGCCAACGCCGCGCTGACCGTCTGCGCCGCGGCCCTCCTGCTGATCCCGGGGATCCGCCGGCAGGAGAGGTTCCTGGCACCGTTGTGTGCCGCGGTCATCCTCGCCATCTGGATCGAGAAGGGCCTCGCAATGGTGGTGACGGGCTTCATCCCCGCGCCACTCGGCCAGATCACCGAATACGCACCGACGGCCCCCGAGATCGCGATTACCATCGGTGTCTATGCACTTGGATTCCTCGTGCTGACGGTCCTATATAAGATTGTAGTCAACGTCAGGGAACGGCTGGAAGTGACCTGACCGGAAGGGCAACGGTAGCGCCATCTTGCCTGTACGAAAGGAGCTGACGATGGCAGACAAAGGCAGAAACGGTACCCCACTGCTGGACGAACTCGAGAAGGGACCGTGGCCCAGTTTCGTCACGCAGATCAAGGAGACGGCCGAGAATAGCAAGGAGTGCGAGGCCCTCCTCGGACTGCTGGAGCGGTCCTATGAGGAGAAGATCGGCCACTGGAAGCACGGCGGCATCGTCGGGGTCATGGGTTACGGTGGAGGCATCATCGGCCGCTACAATGACCTGCCCGACGAGTTCCCCGAGATCGCCCACTTCCACACGCTGCGCGTCAACATGCCGAGTGGCTGGTTCTACACCTCCGACGCGCTGCGCACGGTCTGCGACATCTGGGAGCGCCACGGATCGGGCCTCACCAACATGCACGGATCCACCGGCGACATCATCCTGCTGGGGACCTCCACCGACGAGCTCGAACCCACGTTCGCGGAGCTCACCGCCGCCGGCTTCGACCTGGGCGGCTCCGGCTCCGACATGCGGACACCGAGCTGCTGCGTGGGTCCCGCCCGCTGCGAGTGGGCCTGCTACGACACCCTGCAGATCACCAACGATCTCACGCACACGTTCCAGGACGAGCTGCACCGCCCGGCCTTCCCGTACAAGTTCAAGGTCAAGTGCGCGGGATGTCCCAACGACTGTGTCGCCTCGATCGCGCGCGCCGACATGTCGATCATCGGCACCTGGCGCGATGAGATCCAGATCGATCAGCAGGCGGTGAAGGCTGCAGCCGACGCGGGGCTCAACATCCAGAGGGATGTCTGCAACAACTGCCCCACCAGTTGCATGGAGTGGGATGGCACAGAACTCAAGATTGATGATGAGAACTGCGTCAAATGCATGCACTGCATCAACGCGATGCCCCTGGCCCTCAAGCCCGGTAACGACCGCGGCGCAACCGTCCTGCTGGGCGCCAAGGCGCCGATCGTCGAGGGCGCGATGCTCTCATCGGTCCTGATCCCGTTCATCAAGATCGAGCCACCCTACCAGGAGATCAAAGATCTCATCGAGCGCATCTGGGACGTCTGGGGCGAGCACGGCAAGAACCGCGAACGCGTCGGCGAGTTCATGCAGCGCGTCGGACTCGGGAACTTCCTCGAAGCCATCGAGGTCGAACCCATTCCGGAGATGATCGCACACCCCAGAGAGAACCCGTACGTCTTCTACGAGGAATACTTCGAGGCGGAAGAGGAGGGAGAGGAATAATGGCTGCCGAACGACTGACCGATATAGGGCCTCCGAGCTACGAGAAGTTTCTGCCGCCCATCATCAAGAAGAACTATGGGAAATGGCAGTACCACAAGATCCTCAAGCCCGGCGTCATGGTCCACGTCGCCGAGTCCGGCGACAAGCTGTACACGGTGCGCGCCGCGTCGCCGCGCCTGATGGGTATAAGGCGGATCCGCGTCTTCGCCGACCTGGCGGACAAGTACTGCGACGGCCACCTGCGGTTCACCAGCCGCAACAACGTCGAGTTCCTGCTCACCGATGAGTCCAAGATCGACCCGCTGATCAAGGACCTCGAGAAGCTCGGCCACCCCGTAGGCGGCATCGGCCACGCCATCTCGAATGTCGTCCACACACAGGGATGGGTACACTGCCACTCCGCTGCCACGGACGCATCCGGCGTTGTCAAGGCCGTTATGGACGATCTCTGCCACTACTTCACCGGCGAGGAAGTGCCCGGCAAGCTGCGTATCGCCCTGGCCTGCTGCCTCAACATGTGCGGCGCAGTACACTGCTCCGACATCGCTATCCTCGGCGTACACCGCAGGCCGCCGCGCATCGAGCATGACACTCTCAGCAAGCTCTGCGAGATCCCCAACGTGATAGCTTCCTGCCCCACCGCCGCGATCCGCCCGGCGACCGTGGACGGCAAGCCATCCGTCGAGCTGACTGAGGAGCTGTGCATGTTTTGCGCCAACTGCTTCACGGTCTGCCCCTCGATGCCGATGGCCGACGCTCTCAACGACGGCGTATCCATCTGGGTCGGAGGAAAGGTATCCAACGCCCGCAAGGAGCCTATGTTCTCCAAGCTGGCGATCCCCTTCCTGCCCAATAACCCGCCCCGCTGGCCCGAGGTGGTCGAGGCGGTCCACAACATCGTGGAGATCTGGGTCAACAACGCCCGCAAGTTCGAGCGGATGGGCGAGTTCATCGAGCGTATCGGCTGGCCGCGCTTCTTCAAGATGGCCGGCATAGAGTTCCAGAAGGAACACATCGACGACTTCAAGTACGCGGGCCTTACCTACAAGCGGTCCGCGCATCTCAGACACCAATAGGAGGCGCGCGATGGCAGTCACGGTAGAGCAAGTCGCAGACGCCATGTATGAACTTGTCGCCGAGTACCAGGGTAAGAAGAAGTTCAAGGCGAGCGACTTGACCAAGGCGATGATCGAGAAGTTCGGTGAAGCCGAAGTCGACAAGAAACTGTGCAAGTCCGCCATTCGTACCCTGATGGACTCCGGACGCTGCGTCTACACCTACTGGGGCGGCAGCTTCATCGAGCTCCCCCCGGAGGAAGGCAGCGAGGGCGGCGAGGGCGGCGGCTGAGCGTAGCTACGCTCGCGGTCGGCTGGCTTCGATAATCGTGCGCGTTCCCAGCCCCTCAGGCCAGGGGAACGCGCTTGGCGAAAACGAGCGTTTCAACACGCACGGCACGGGGTGACTTATGGCTGTCAAGAAGGTAAGGAAGAAGACGGGCTTAGGAGCGCGGGCCTTCTCCGCCGGAGCTTCACGTGAGCAGTCGCCTTTGCGACCCAAATTCGTCGAGAAAAAGCCCCCCTGCCAGGATACGTGCCCCAGCGGCAATCGCGTCCGCGAGTTCGTGACGAGAATCGCTCAGGCCGAGCGGCTGAAGAAGCCGCTGGACCAGGCGTACGAGGAGGCCTGGCACATCTACACCGATACCAGCCCCTTCCCCTCCGTGTGCGGACGCGTTTGCCCCGCTCCCTGCGAGACAGAATGCAACCGAGTCGAGCTCGAGGGCGCGGTCAACATCAACAAGATCGAGCGGGCGATCGGCGACTACGGGATCGAGCACGACCTACCGCTCAAGAAACTCAGTGAAGAGAAGAAACCGCAGAAGATCGCCATCGTCGGCGGCGGCCCCAGCGGCCTCTCCTGCGCCTACCAGCTGGCCCGGCGCGGCTACGGCGTTACGGTGTTCGAGGCGCAGGAGAAAGCCGGCGGCATGCTGCGCTACGGCATCCCCGGCTATCGACTGCCCGAGTCGGTGCTCGACGGCGAGATCCAGAACATCCTCGACGTCGGCGTAGAGCTCAAGTGCGGCGTCAAGATCGGGGCGGACACGGATCTCGACGAGCTCAACAGCTCCTACGACGCGGTCTACGTCGCGCTGGGCGCCCAGCAGGGAGTCAGCCTCGGGGTCGACGGCGAAGACGCCCCCAACGTGTTCTCCGGCGTCGACTTCCTCAGCCGGTTCCACCACGGCGAAAAGCTGGAGCTGGGTAAGGACGTGGTGGCGATCGTCGTGGGCGGCGGCGACACGGCCATCGACGCGGCGCGAATCTGCAAGCGCCTCGGCGCCAACGTCACCGTCCTCTATCGCCGCACGCTGAACGAGATGCCGGCGATCAAGGAAGAGGTGGAAGAGGCCATCAAAGAGGGCATCAAGATCGAGTTCCTGGCTGCTCCCGTAGGGTTCAAGAAGGAGAACGGCCGCGTGGTCGCTATGCGCGCCATCCGCATGGAACTGGGTGAGCCCGACGCCTCCGGCCGCCGGCGACCCGTCCCCATCGAGGGCTCGGAGTTCGAGATCCCCGCCAGCGCCGTCATCTCCGCCGTCAGCCAGGCGCCCGACTTCAGCGGCTTCGAGTCGCTCATCGACGGCAAGGACTGGATTCGCGTGGACGACCAGGGCAACACCAAGGTGGACGGCGTCTGGGCCGGCGGCGACGTCACCGAGCTCGGCCTGGTCACCACCGCGGTCGGCCACGGCCGCCGGGCCGCCGAAGCGATCGACCGCAGTTTCACCGGGGCCCCGATAGAGGCCGACAAGAGAAAGATCATCCGCACCGACAAGATGCTCCTCGACCACTACGAGAAACAGGAGCGCGACGAGCCCACGGCGATCGACGTCGAGCAGCGCATGGACTCGCTCGACCTCGAGGTCAACCTCGGGTTCACCCGCGAGCAGGCGGTGGTCGAAGCCCAGCGCTGCATGAGCTGCGGCTACTGCTTCGACTGCGAGAAGTGCTGGATGTACTGCCAGGACCAGGCCATCGAGAAGCCGATGGAGAAGGGCAAGCTATACTCGTTCAACCTGTCGAACTGCACCGGCTGTAACAAGTGCGCCGAGGTCTGTCCCTGCGGCTTCATCGAAATGGTGTGACCTGTGGATGTCCCCCGGATCCTCATCGCCGGGGTGCGTGGCGGTAGCGGTAAGACACTCATCTCCCTGGGGCTCCTGGCGGCCTGGCGCCGCCAGGGCCTTCGCGTGGCCCCCTTCAAGAAAGGGCCCGACTACATCGACGCCGCCTGGCTCTCCCTCGCTGCCGCCCGCCCCTGCCGCAACCTCGACCTCTTCCTCATGTCCCCGCAGACCGCGCTGGGGTCGTTTGCCGACTCGACCGCCGACTCCCACATCGCAGTCATCGAGGGCAACCGCGGCCTCTACGACGGCATGGACGCCCAGGGCAGCTACAGCACCGCCCAGCTGGCCAAGCTGCTCCAGGCTCCCGTGGTTCTGGCCACCGACTGTACCAAGGCGACCCGCACCGTCGCCGCCG
Organism: Gemmatimonadales bacterium; assembly: GCA_050050535.1. GTDB lineage: Bacteria > Gemmatimonadota > Gemmatimonadetes > Palauibacterales > KS3-K002. The sequence continues at coordinate 7,525 of JASFTY010000101.1, forward strand.
TCGTCCTCGGATGTCAGCAACTCGACCCGCAAGTCCGGCTGAAAGGCGTGATTCTCAACCAGACGGCCGGCCCGCGCCACGAGTCCGTCCTGCGTGAAGCCGTCGAGGGTGACTGCGGACTGCCGGTTGTGGGGGTGATCCCCAGAATCCCCGAACCCCTCTTTCCCGAACGGCATCTCGGCCTCGTGCCGCCCCAGGAACACGGCGGCCTCAAGACCGCGATACAGCGGGCCGCCGACGTCGCTGAGGACCACCTCGACCTGCAGGCGATCTGGGAACTGGCCAAGGGGGCACCGGCCCTCGAACCGCCAACCCAGAGCCCGGCAATCGGCGCCGCGCCGGCGACCGAGCTGGCACGGATCGGTGTGTTCCGCGATGCGGCGTTTCAGTTCTACTACCCAGACAACCTGGAAGCCCTGGAAAGAGAAGGAGCGCGCTTGATCGAGGTCTCCCCGATACGCGACACGACCCTGCCGGCGGTCGACGCGCTCTATGTAGGAGGCGGCTTCCCCGAGACGCTGGCCCTCTCGCTCTCGGAGAACCGACCGTTCCGCGATTCGCTGCGCCGCGCCATCGAGGCGCATTTGCCGGTCTACGCCGAGTGCGGCGGTACCGTCTACCTGGGCGAAAAGCTCCTCTTCCAGGGGAAGGAATACCCGATGGTCGGCGCGCTACCCGTCGTCTTCGCATTCCGCAACAAGCCCCAGGGACACGGCTACACCGTACTCGAGACCGTCCACGACAATCCCTTCTACCCGGTCGGCGTTCACATCCGAGGCCACGAGTTCCACTACACCTACATGCACTCGTCCGCAGAGGATCTCAGCTTCGCCTTCCGCGTGCTTCGTGGATTCGGATTCGACGGCGAACGCGATGGCCTCCGCCACCGCAACGCCCTCGCCTGCTACACGCACATCCACGCCCTGGGGACCGAGAGCTGGGCCCGGGCGCTGGTAAGCGCCGCAGCTCGCTTCCACGCCCATTCCAATTCTGCCTGACGCGCACCAAAGCCTGCCCAGTGCCCAGTGGGCGGACCACGCCCGTCCTTGAATCCTCTTCTGGCGTGTATGGGTTTTATGGATTCGGCCGCCCGACGGTAGGATCTTTGCTCCATCAGCACTAATGCGCCATCCTTCTTGACATTCCCGCTGCCCCGCCGTACGATGACGAGCCTCCTGCGCCGTGCCCCAACTCGATAAAACCAATACGGCCGCGCCACCATATCATGGATTCACTCCTCACCACGGGCGAGGTGGCCAGGCTCTTCGGCGTGACGCCGGACGCCGTGCTCAAGTGGGTCAAGAAGGGCAGGCTGCCGGCCACCCGCACCGCCGGCGGACACTACCGAATCTCACGAGACGCGTGCGCCGCCCTGGGGCGGACCACCGCCCCCTGTGACGAGTCCAGGGCCGGGGACGAGGGCCGACCGGAAAGGGAGCCCCTCGCCCCCCGCTGCTGGGAGTACTTCGGACAGCCAGGGGACCCACCCGAGGTATGCCGCAACTGCCTGGTCTACCAGGCGCGTGTGCAGCACTGCTACATGCTGGCCGACTTGGGAGAAGACGCCGGACACCGATGCGCGTTCTGCCGCACCGACTGCATAGACTGTCCTTTCTATCGAGCCAGTTACGGCCTGGCAACTACCGTGCTGGTTGTCACCCGTGACGAGGCGCTAACCCGTAAGCTCAGGAAGCGCGTCGCGCCGAACAAGGTGTCGCTCCATTTCGCGCGGACCGGTTACGACAGTTCGACTCTGATCGGGACGCTGCGCCCTGCTGTTGTGGTGTTGGACAGCGAGCTTCCGGAAGTCAGTGAGGGCAGCCTGGCGGAGTCAATCTCGAGAGATGACCGAATACCGGGCGTCCAGGTAATAGTCGCCCAACGGCACGGCGATGAAGAGGCGGTGGGGAAACTCGCCATGCCCGCCATCGCTGCTCCATTTACGGCGGAGCGGATTGAACGTATCGCGGAGAGCGCGACGGGCGCCGGTCGTGGCACACGAGGCGACGCGGCCTGAGACCGGCTGCCGACCAGCAGGCCATCGCAGAGGGGAGGGACCCGTGGCCGTGGCTCTTGAGGAAGGTATACAGGTCAACCGCAGCGTTATTCGCCTGATAAGAGGCGACATTACCGATCTCGACGTCGACGCCTTTGTGTTCTATGCCCAACACGATTTGGCGCTCGGCTCGGGCTTCGGCGGCGCGATCGGCGTACGGGGCGGCCCCTCGATACAGAAGGACCTTGAGAAGCTTGCCCCTGTCGCAACCGGCGAGGCCGTCGTCACGGCTGCAGGGAAGCTCAAGGCCGACTACATCATCCATGCCGTGGGCCCGCGGTTTCAGGAACAGGACACGGAAGCCAAGCTGCGTACGACTGTCATCAACTCGCTGAAGCGCGCCGACGAGACGCGGGTCGAGCGTATCGCCTTCCCGGCGATGGGCGCCGGTTACTACGGAATCGCACCCGAACTCTGCGCCCGGGTGATGCTCGAGGTGATCACAGAGCACTTGGAAGGCGCAACCCGTCTCCGGGAAGTGATCATCTGCGTCCTGGACACTCGCCAATACAACGCCTTCAAAGTCCAACCCGAGAAAACCCGATGAGCGAGTTGCTACACTTCTCCGAGCACACTCTGCAAGAGGTCGCCCTGGGGTTCATGGCGCTGGTCTACACGACCCGCATCATCTGGTTCTTCAGGTTCAAGGCCGGACGCGAACGCCAACCGTCGACCGCGCCGCCGGGGACGACCCCCACCCGGGGCATTCTGTATTCCTGGGCCAACGTCGCCATGCCCTGGGCGATGGAGAGCACGCGGCGTCACTACCTGCTATACGCCCAGTTCGTCGTGTTCCACCTCGGGGTTACCGCCGCCATCGCCCTGTCGTTCATCATACCCTACGGGCCCGGCTTGCTCGAGAGTCAGGCGCTGGTGCTGATCCTGCAGATCGTCATCGGCGCCGCATTCCTGGTCGGTATGGT